>JARYMC010000017.1 GCA_029907305.1 Candidatus Thermoplasmatota archaeon | reverse complement strand
GCTCTTCGTCATTCAAAAGCCTTCCAATACTTCCCCAATAATTTTTTACATGTTTTTCTATTTCTATTTCAAGCATTCCCATCCACCATTCTGTCCATTCTCTGATAGACAGAAAAATGGAGGGGATGCCTTTCTAAAATTATTTTTTGCACGGGTTTGATAAAAGATCTATATGTTTTAAATATTAGAATCCGAAATCTTTAATCCCCAAAAAAAAGGTCATTAAAAAGATATTTATCTTACAATAGACATGATGGTCTCTATGTCTTTTTACTCTGAGATTACAGAACTTATTCTCTCCAAGAGAATTCAGTCTAAAAAAGAGCTTCATGAGGTTAAGAAGAAGCTTTGTAAAAAATATAACATTGATTCAATTCCTCCTGATAGCGAGATTTTGGCTCGTCTACCATCTGATTTCACTGATGATGAAAGAGAATTAACTGTTGAGATTCTGCGTAAGAAACCTACTAGGACTATTTCTGGTGTTGCTATTGTTGCTGTTATGACTTCTCCTGCTGAGTGCCCTCATGGGCGTTGCATACCATGCCCGGGTGGACCATCGAGCAATACGCCGCAGAGTTACACTGGTTATGAACCTGCGTCTATGCGTGCTTTGTTGAACAATTTTGATCCTTTCATGCAGACTACCAACAGGCTTAAACAGCTAAAATCTATTGGTCATGCTGTTGACAAAGTTGATTTTATTATTATGGGTGGGACTTTTACGTCACGTTCACCGTTTTATCAGGGGTGGTTTGTTAAAAGATGTTTTGATGCACTTAATGGAAAACAATCATCTAGTTTAGATGAGGCAAAAAAGATTAATGAGATCTCTAGGTCAAGGTGTATTGGTCTCACTGTTGAGACTAGGCCTGACTGGTTTAGACTGCAGCATGCTGACCATGTTTTGAATCTGGGTGCTACGCGTGTTGAGCTTGGTGTGCAATCTGTTTATGATGATGTTTTGTATGCTATGGGCCGTGGTCATACTGTTATGGACTCTGTCTACGCTACCCGTATTGCTAAGGATTGTGGTTTTAAGGTTTGTTATCATATGATGCCTGGTCTTGTTGATTCTAATGAAAAAAAAGATATTGATTCTTTTAGAACTATTTTTGAGGATGACTTGTTTAAACCTGATATGATAAAGATTTATCCTACTCTAACTGTTAAAGGAACACAGTTGTATGAGTTATGGAAACAAGGTGAATATCTGCCGCTTACAACAGAGAAAGCATCAAAGCTGGTTGCTGAAATTAAAAAATTTGTTCCAGAGTGGGTTCGTATACAGCGTATCCAACGTGATATCCCTCTGCAGCATATAGAGGCTGGTGTCAACAAGAGTAACCTACGTCAGCTTGCTGAAGCTGAACTAAAAAAACATGGCCATAGCTGTCGATGTATAAGATGCAGGGAGATAGGTCACAAGTCTCTTGAAGATAAAATTGAGATAAACGAGGAAGATATTGTTTTTGACACGTGTTATTATGAGGCGAGTGGTAGCAGCGAGGTTTTTATATCTCTGGTTGACAAAAAAAACGATTACCTGGTTGGTTATCTTCGTTTGCGTGACATTGTTTGTTCGCATAGATTGGAGTTGCAGAAGAAGCCTTGTATGATTATACGTGAACTCAAGGTACTCGGCAGAGAGTTACCGATTGGGAAGAAAAACATAAATGGTTGGCAGCATAGAGGCTTCGGTAAAGAACTGGTTGACGAGGCAGAGCGTGTTTGTTTTGAGAAGTTTGATAAAAAATTTTTGTTTGTTCTAAGTGGTGTTGGTGTGAAGGAGTACTATAGGAAACTCGGTTTTGTTGACGACGGGGTTTATTTAAGTAAAAACTTGCATGGGTAAACCTATATAGTCTGTTTTGTTTTCAGGGTTTTTTATATGAAGATACAAACTGAGTGTGTACCATGTTTACTTAAAAGGGTTATTTTTGAGACTGAGCAGAGTACAAAAAACCCAAATGTTAGGAAGAAGGTTATCAAAAATGCTTGTAAGATACTCTCTGAGCTTTATGATCCTGATGAATGCAGCGCTGTTATAGCGACAGAGGTACATAGGGTGGTATACGAGGTTCTTGGTGACAAAGACCCGTATAAAAATCTTAAGGATTTGAGTAACAAGGTTGCTCAGTCGCTTGTTCCGCGTGTTGAAGAGCTAATTAAAAAATCAGATGACCCGCTAAGGACTAGTATCCTTTGTTCTATCATAGGTAACACCTTGGATTTTGGTATCGAAGGTGGTAGTAGCCACCCAGATGTACTCAAAGATTTGTTCGAAAAATATGTCTCTGATGGTTTAGGTTATGATGACACACCCAAGGTTAAGGTTTTGTTGAAAAAAGCAAAAAACGTTGTGTTGTTTACTGATAACTGCGGAGAGATAGTGTTTGACAAAATACTCTGCAGGGAACTCAAAAAGTTTAACCAAAACATGTTCTTGACTCTAGTAGTCAGAGGTGAACCTATTATTAGTGACGCTACAACGAAGGATGCAGAGGAACTTAGGTTTAATGAAGTAGTTGATGAGGTTTTGACCACTGGTTGTTTTGCGATCGGTGTAGATTTTAGAAAGATAC
Source organism: Candidatus Thermoplasmatota archaeon (assembly GCA_029907305.1). Classification (NCBI taxonomy): domain Archaea; kingdom Methanobacteriati; phylum Thermoplasmatota; species Thermoplasmatota archaeon. The sequence goes on along the minus strand of JARYMC010000017.1, from coordinate 14,918 downwards.
CGGGGAAACTTAAAAAAACTTTAAAGAAAGCTGATCTAATCATATGTAAAGGTATGGCAAACTATGAGTCTTTTTCTGAGACAGATTACCATCCTATAGCTTATCTGTTGAGAACAAAATGCAATGCTATAGCAAAATCAATGGATCTACCACTTAACATCAATGCAGTAAAACTATACCGATAGCTTTTCGTCATTTTATTGTGATTTGTCTACAATATGCTAACCCTTTTCGTTATACTATATAATGAATATCCTAAAAACAATCTTATGGAGATAAAAGTTATAAGCTGTGTAAAGACATGAACTATTCAATTTATAAAACAAAAAAAAGTTAGGCAATAGCATATCATTTTTTACTAAATGTCTGCTCAACCCATTTTTTAATATCATCTCTAATTTCTCTGAAAGAATTCAGAATTTCATCAATGCTACCATCAACATCACTAGGATCTCTAAAACTCTGATGAAGTATTTTCTTACCTGGAAAAAATGGGCAAACTTCTTTTGCGTTGTCACATACTGTTACTACATAATCAAATGTTTTACCACGAAATTCCTGTATGCTTTTTGATCTATGATCTGAGATATCAATACCAATTTCCCTCATAACCTCAACAGCATATGGGCTTACATGCGTTGGTTCAACACCTGCACTAGATGCCTCATAAGAATCACCAAACATAGTATTAAGCAATCCTTCTGCCATCTGGGATCTAGCACTATTATGTGTGCACAAAAACAGCACGGTTTTTTTCTTCATGCTTTTTTAACACCAGTGAAACAAGTTTTAGACGATTGTTCACGGCAATCAATTTCCACCCGCTGACCTGTAACCATGTAAACAATTTTTTCAGCAATTTTACAAGCATGATCACCACAACGCTCAAGATAACGAGCAACCATAATATAATAGGTGCATCTGGTAATAACCCTGGGGTCTTCCATCATATAACTGAGGCATTCTCTAAAAATAGAGTATCTTAGTTCATCAACTGTTTTTTCCCTATCAATGAAATCATTGAATTTAGATATATCACCTGTCTCAAAAGCATAAAGCACATCGTTGATCATACCATTTACGATTTCAGCCATATGCGGTATGCTAACCAATTTTTTAACATGACCCTCTTTTTCAAATTCAAAAACTAGTTTTGCAATATCTTTTCCATACCTGCCAATTCTGTTTAAATAAGTAATCATTTTTAAAATACATGCAATTTCTCTTAAATCCCTTGCCATTGGTTGATAAAGTGCAATAAGTTTTAATGCTTTATCCTCAATTTTATCATCCATATCAGCAAGTTTTGTCTTCTGAGACATAACCCATTCAGCTTTTTCTTTGTCTAACTCCTTCAGTGCTTCAACAGATTTTAAAAGCATGTCTTTTGCCAAATGACCCATATTATCAACATCTTTCTTTGCCTGTTCTAATTCAACATGGAATTTTTCAACCATATATCTTCACCTTCATCCAAATCTACCAGTTATATATTTCTCAGTTAATTCTTCTTTCGGGTTTTCAAAAATCTGCTTTGTCGGACCAAACTCAATTAGTTTACCAAGGTACATATATGCAGTGTAATCACTCACACGTGCCGCTTGTTGCATATTGTGTGTAACGATTATCACCGTATATTTCTTTTTTAATTTCAGCATTAAATCCTCTATTTTAGCTGTTGCAATAGGATCTAGTGATGAGCATGGCTCATCCATGAGAATAATCTCTGGTTCTATTGCTAGTGCACGAGCTATGCACAGCCTTTGTTGTTGACCACCTGAAAGACCCATTGCTGATTCATAAAGCCTGTCAGAAACCTCATCCCATAAAGCAGCGATTTTCAAACTTTTTTCAACAATCTGCTCAAGTTCTTTTTTGTTATTAATCCCTTGCACCCGTGGTCCATATGCTATGTTTTCAAAAATGCTTTTTGGGAAAGGATTTGGTTTTTGAAAAACCATGCCAATTTTTTTTCGTATCTCAACAGCATCTGCATCAGATGCATAAATATCTTTTCCATTAAAAAAAACATTGCCTGTTATTTTACATTTATCAATCACATCATTCATTCTGTTGAAACACCTAATTAATGTTGATTTTCCGCAACCTGAAGGACCAATCAACGCTGTTATTTTATTAGGAGGTATACTAATGTTAATGTCAAATAAGGCTTGTTTTTCTGCATACCATAAATTTAGGTTTACAGTTTTTATTATTTCTTTATTTTCCATGATTTCACCATTTCATTTTTGTTTGATAATGATTACGAATAAAAATTGCAATAGAATAAAAACTAATTACTAGAAGTAGAAGAACAAGTGCTGTTCCTCCAGCAGCAGCTCTTGCTGCAGACCCAGGTACATTAGTTGCAATAATGAATAAATGGTAAGGTAATGCGTTTACTGGTTCAAAAAAAGAGGAGGGAAAAAAAGAGGAAAAAGCAACTGCGGTAAACATGATCGGGGCTGTTTCACCAGCAGCTCTTCCAATACCCAGTATCGCTCCTGTAACAATACCTGGTGCTGCTGGTGGTAAAACCACTTTTTTAATGGTTTGCCATTTTGTTGCACCAACTGCATAACTTCCCTCACGAATAGATTGTGGAACACTACGCAGGGCTTCTTCTGTTGTTCTTAAAATTGTTGGGATTATCATAAAAGCCAAAGTTATTTGCCCTGCGAGCAATGAAAACCCAAAGTTTAAATACAAAACAAAAAAAGAAAAACCAAAAAGGCCAAAAACAATTGATGGTGTTCCATTAAGTAGATCAGCAGCTGTGCGAATGATTTTTGTCAAAATATTTTCTTTTGTATACTCGGTTAGATAAATTGATGCACCTACTCCAATTGGTAATGCAATTGCTATTGCTCCTGCAACAAGGTATAATGTGCCGATAATAGCTGTTGAAATACCTCCTGTTCTACCAAGATTACGTGGCACTTCTGTTAAAAATTCCCAGTTTAATACACCAATACCATTAACAATAATATAAGATAAAATAATGCCAAGTAAAATAACAATAATGATAATTGATGCAGTGATTGTTGAAAAGGCTATTTTTTGAATAGTTTTCTGTGATATTTTTTTGATAAAGAACCAAATGAAAATACTAATAAATACGAAAATACTAGTTACAATTAAACCTGTTACAATATAAATAAAAATTAGTAGGAAAAAAAGAATAATAGACATAAAAATTTTTTTTATTTTAATAGTTAAGGCAATAGAAATAATTTGTTTTTTCTGCCTTTTAATAGCACTATGTTTTTTCTGTATTACTGATAAAAGATAAACTGCAGTTAGGTTAATAATTAAAGTGATAATCAAAAGAATAACCGCGATACCAAAAAGCGCATGATAATGAGGACCCCCAACCGGTACTTCAGCTGTTTCTATTCCCAGGGTTGAGGTAAGTGTTCGAATTGGTGAAAACACATTCCATAATGGACTGGGTAATATTGCTGCATTTCCACAAACCATTAAAATAGCCATGGTTTCTCCAACCGCTCGACCAATTCCAAGAATGATTGCGGCAGTAATTCCTGATAAGGCTGATGGTATTACAACTTGTTTTATTGTTTGCCATTTTGTTGCTCCCATTGCAAGAGAGCCTTCTTTGTAATCTCGTGGAACAGCTTTTAAAGCATCTTCTGCAACAGTTGTAATTGTTGGGATTGCCATTATACCAAGAATTATTGAACCTGCAAGCCAAGACTCACCTGTTGGTACTCCAAAAAAATCTTTTATCCAAGTTATAAGAACAATTAATCCAAAAAAGCCGTATACAACTGAGGGTATTCCAGCAAGAAGTTCAATTGCTGGTTTAATAATGGATCGAAGTCGATGTGATGCAATCTCAGAAATAAATATTGCTGCGCCTATGCTTAGGGGTATAGCAATAACCATGGCCCCCAAGGTTACAAGTAATGTTCCAACAATAAGAGGGTAAGTACCAAATTTTAATTGCTCAGTTGGACTCCATTTTGCTCCTGATAAAAAACTCCATAAATCAGTAGGCAGTGGTATTGTTTCTTTTAATAGAAAAAAAAGAATTGAAAAAATGATTATTACACCAAATATTGCTGTTATAAAAAAAATAGATTTTATGGTTTTTTCTTTTAGATTTTTTTTTGAAAAAGAAAAAATATTTTTCTTTTTTGAATCAACATTCATCAGTTTAATACTCCTTGAGTTGCTACATCATGTGTTTTGTATTAAAAAGAATTTTGGAAAAAAAAATAATTTTTTTATGAAGGTTTTTATAGTTCATTCCAGTTTGTATATTTTCCAATGTAGATATCTTTTAATTGTTCAAGTGTTAAATCATTTACATAATTATTATCTGGATGCACTATGACAGCTATTCCATCATTACAAACAATATGCTTTATCAGATTTGGATAAGATTCTAATTCGCTTGTTTTCAATTCTCTTGAGGCCATACCTATTGTTGCTGTTCCTTCCCCAACTGATTGTACACCAACACTTGATCCTCCTCCACTTACTGCTACCAAGTTAGTTCCATATAATTTGTTAAATTCTTCTGCAGCAAGTTGCGCAACAGGTAATACGGTTGTTGATCCAACAACTGTTATGCTACCGCTTAGTCCTTGTACTTTTACATATGGTCCTGTTGATGTTTTTGGAACAAATCCTTCTTCTTCTACAATTTTTTGTCCTTCATTGCTATCAATGTATTTTAAAAATTCCAGTGCAACTCCAGTTGGCTCCCCATTGGTAAACATATTCAATGATCTAGAAATAGGGTAAGTTCCTGCTAAAACATTAGCAACTGTTGGTTCGATTCCATTAATTTTTAACGCTTTAACGTTTTCGTCTAGATACCATAATCCAATATAGCCTATTGCTCCTTTTGTTGTTGAAACGGTTTGATAAACAGCTCCATTTGAATTTTTTTCTAACATGTTACTTGTAAAATTTTCTTTTTTCATCACATGTTCCCAAAAAAATTCACGTGTTCCTGATGCACTATCTCGTCCAACCACCACAATAGTTAATTCTTGTGGTGTTTCTGATTGCAAACAACCACTAAATACTAAAGTTAATAGTATTAAGAATGTGCATACACCAAAAAATATAATTTTTTGTTCTTTACATCCTTTTTTATTTATACTAATCACCTTTTTAGGGTAATTTTAATAAAAATATATATTTTATCTATATACAATATAATGTTATAAATTAACAATTGAGATGAATATAGAACTATAGAAATATTTATAATCTAATTAGTTTTCTTGAAAAATTGTGAAACCCATGGAAATTAGACGTGTTCAAGTAACAGGTGGTTCCTCTTATGTTTTAACCTTACCAAAAGAATGGATAAAATCATTAAAAATCAAAAAAAACGATCCTCTAGGTATCTATGTACAATCAGATGGAACCTTGCTTGTAACTCCAAAAATGATACAAGAATCAACACAAAGATTTAAAGAAATAGTAGCAAGCCCAAATACTAAACAAAGTTGTTTATTACGTAGTCTTATTGCAGCATATATTTCAGGATTTACATTAATTAAAATTATCTCACCTACAAGAATGTCACCTTCAATTCTTAATGTTATACGCACATTTACCTTAATGGCAATAGGTCATGAAGTGATTGAAGAAACAGATACAACAATAATTTTAAAAGACCTTCTTAATCCTGCAGAAATGTCATTTGATAGAACAATAAAACGAATGCATATAATCGTTAAAGGTGTTTATGAAGATTTAATGAAAGCTTTACAAAGTAAAAATCTAGAATTAATAAATGAAATTACCTTAAGAGAAAACGAAATCGATAGACTTAATTGGCTTATAGCTAGACAATACAATATTATCTTACAAAATATAAGCTTAACAGAAAAAATGGAAATTACTACAAATTTTGCTACAACATGTTTTCTTATCAGTAGAATTATTGAACGTATAGCTGATCATACTGTTAAAATATCAGAAAACATTCCTATTCTTTTAAATAGTAAACTTAATAAAAAAAGTATTAATCAATTAATTAATGCAGGTTACCTTTCACTAGATATTTTTAATAAAAGCATTACATCATTTTTTAAAAAAGACATACATAGTTGCAATGAAAATATTGAATCGGTAAATAAATTAGAAAAAATATGTGAAGAAATAAATGCCTTTGCATTAGAACAGAAAGGATCTGTTGCTCTTTCTATTGGTTATTTTGTTGATAGTGTAATAAGAATTGGTGAATACGCAGAAGATATATCAGAAACAGTAATCAATTATCTAATAAATGAAAAAAATAAATAAAAAGTATTATTTTGCAATCATCGAGCGTAGCCAATCAGCAACATTTTCTGCATGATCAGCAATATCATCAACCCAGTCTGCTATTTTAAGAAGATGGTACACATCCATTGGATTTAGTTTTTTTTCAAGTTTATAAATTCCTTTTGTCACATCATATTTTTTCTGATCAGCCTGCCATTCATATTCATGAACCTTATGAATAAGTTCTTTAGTTTGTTCCCGTTCTTTTTGAACAAAACTTGTTTCAACAAGATTTTTTATGCTTTCCACAGCTTCCTCCATTGCAACAACTGTTTTTACTACCAACTTAGCATGTTCAATAAAAATTTCTTTAAGTTCATCAGGAATTTTTGTATGTCTAATATCAAGCATTTGAACAAGATTTTCAGCATGATCTAATATAGCATCTTGTTCACGTAAAGCCCATAAAAATTTTCCTTTATCAACCGGCATAAACAGTGAACTAGGAAGATGATTTCTTAGATTTCCTTTGATAATATCAGCCTCATGCTCAAGTGATGAAACCTTTTCAGTTAATTGTGAAAAATCCTTATAATCACCTTTATAATAACGAATTAACCCATCTCTTAGAATGTTTATACATTCCCTAATTTTACTCATATGCTCAAGTAGCTGATCAAATGGTGATTTTCTTCTATAGGCTTCTGAAACTGGTGCCCTGAAATGCATTTCTTTATCCATAATTTTTTCTCCTTTCATTTAATAATCTTATATTTTTAATATTATTTTCATAACTATAAATATTACTGATGAAGTAAAAGCAGCAATAGGCAAAGTTAACAACCAAGAATTTATAATTTTTTTAATCACCTTTAAATCTACCGCATCAAGTCCTCTTGCAAGTCCAACACCAATAATTGCACCAACAGCTGTATGAGATGTAGAAATTGGAAGACCAAGTTTTGAAGCAAAAAGAACAGTTGTTGCAACACCAAAATCAACAGCAAAACCACGGGAGTTTGTAAGTTTTGTGATACGTTCACCCATGGTTTTCATAACTTTATAACCAAAAGTTAAACAACCAAAAGCCATACCGACACCACCTATAATAAGTAAAAATATTGGGATTTCAGTTGTTGAATCTAAGCCTTGGTTATTTGCCAAAGGAATAATAGCAGCAACTGGACCAATGGCATTGGCAACATCATTTGCACCTATTGAAAATGCAACATAACAAGAAGTAATAACCTGTAATCTACGGAAAATGTTTTCAACAGTATCATAATCATTAATTGATTTTGTTTCTATTTTACGTAAAAAAAACATTGACAAAAAAATAGCAATTACTGAAACAACTATTGAAACAATAAAAGTATTTTCAAATTCTGCAATACCAATTTTGTTACCCAATTCTGTTTTTAATAACAAAGAAGTTGTTATTATAAAAAAAGTTATACCAATAATAAAAGGTCCAACAATTTTTGTTGATTTAACAGGATTGCTCCTTACAAAAATTAATCTTACAATAATGCGGAAAACAATAAAAGAAAGTATACAACCACTAAATGGTGAAAGCACCCAACTAGCAGCAACTCGTTCAACCTCAAACCAATTCACAGAATTAAAACCACCTGCGACAATGCCAAAACCAATCATAGCACCAATAATTGAATGTGTTGTTGAAATTGGCATTTCTTTCCAAGTAGCTAAACTTGACCAAATAGCAGCAGCCAATAATGACGAAATAAAACCTAATAATAAAACCAACGAGTTATTAATAACGTTAATATCAATGATTTTACTTTTTATTGTTTCAGTAACATGTGGTCCAACAAAGACTGCACCAAAAAAAATTAATACACCAGCAATTAAGGCTGCTTGCTTATAAGTAATTGCACGGGCACCAACTGCCGTTGCCATAGCATTTGAAACATCATTAGCACCAATGGACCATGCCAGGTAAAAACCAATAGCACAGGCACCACCGGTAATTAATATTAAAGTATAATCTAACAATAACCTCCTCCTTAAAGCAAAATATGAATAAGAAAATTAATGATAAAGATTACGAAAAAAATAATAATTTTTCTTTATTAATCGTAATTTTTATTTAAATAAAAGCCATTTTGTGTATTAAAATCTATCATTTTTTTAAATTTTTCTTTTCTAATATTTACAACAGTGATTTCAATAATATCTTTATTTATATCAATAACATTAAAAGTATTACCAAGATGAGCACGGGTACGATTACAAGAAAAAGTTCCAGCATTAACTAGTAAAGTTTTATGTATTTTAACTGCCCATGGAACATGTCTGTGCCCCATTAATACAAGAGGAATTTTATTTCTTAATATTATATCAAGTGTTTCACCAGCATCCTCAATAATATTTGCCTCTCTACCAGAATTAGGCACAGGAACCAAATGATGATGAAAACCAACAAATGTCATTTTATTTTTCTTTTTAATTGCACGCTCAATAAACTCATGTCTACCTCTACCAAGTCTACCATCATCTTTATCAGGTTCACTGGAGGAAAGAGCAACTAAATTAACTTGATCAAAAGTTTTAATAAAATCTGTTTTACCAAAAAACTCTCGAAACAACTTAAAACCTAAGTTTCTTTCATCATGGTTACCAGGAACAACCACTTGTTTAAAATTAATTTCTTTTAATTTTTCATTTGCTAAATCATATTCAGAAAGCAGTCCATCTGTTGTAATATCACCTGAAATAAAAACCAAATCAGGATTAATCTTATTTAAAATTTTAACAGCTTTTTCATAAACTTTTTCATTAAAATCTGTTCCAAAATTAAAATGTATATCAGATATGTGTGCTATTCTCATAGAACTCAATAAAATGATCTGTGTTTATATTTTTTGTCTATATAGAACCTACAGTCACTATAGTTGCGTTACCAAATTTTTCAAGCTTAAAATCAATGTCAAAAAACTGTTTGACAAGCCACATGTTTGTTTTCGCGTGATTACTAATCTCTCTAACAACACAAGATGAACCACCATGTATAATCGCAAGATATGGAATAACTTGATCGAAAGCATAAGGATCAATGTTGGCACCAGACTCGATATCTTTTATTAAATTCAATGCAGCATCACCACCGATTTTTTCAGCAGGAACACCACGTTCACCAAGCATGGTAGAACCTAAAATAGAGCTATCTGACTTTGTCCAGAGAGTGATACCAATACCAGTGGAAAAAGCAGGGTTATCCTCAAATGTTATATTGGCCTTTAGGTTTTTTTTCATTAATGTTTTTATTGCAGCATGTTTCATCCTCTTACCAATGTCCTCTGGTAGATTAGCACTGTGAATGATGCCGTCCACTATGGTAAAATTTTGTTTTTCATCTAAAAACAGAGGATGAAGCATACTGGATGGTTTTATTGTTATTGATCCTTCACCGCCACCTTTTGGGTAATAACCTCTTTTTATCAACTGGGCATCGACAGAAACACCCATTTTTTTCAAGAGCGACAAAAACACATAGTTGAAGTAATCCCATGACGGAGCCCATTTAACATCTGTACCACCCTTAACATTTATGGTAATTGGCTCATGTGTCTTAAAAGCAGATAGTAAAAGTGCTTGGAAGACTAGTGTGATGCTACCAGCTGTGCCTATATCAAACTTATAGTTTCCCCCTTTTATCTCACCTGGTTTAAATATTAGATGGGAGGAACCTATCTCTAGATCAGTTGATTCACCGCCGCAAAGCTCCTCCATGCTTTTTATTGCAACGTAATGCTGTGGTTTAATACCAGGATCAGGGCGTTTAGAACGAATGTTGACTATCTCAACAGGTTTTTTTGTGACAACAGACAGGGCCACAGCAGTTCTGAGTATCTGCCCCCCACCCTCGCCATAGGAACCATCAATAGTTAACAGAGATACCACCATTTATCTTTTTAAAAAATCCAAAATCATATTCAATGCAGCATTGCACGTACTCTCTTTGTTTTTAAGGCGGTTGCCACTAAACTGAAATCTTTTAACAACTGTATTATCGGTTGTAGAAACAGCGATGTAAACAAGACCAACAGGTTTATCTTTTGTACCACCAGTTGGACCAGCTATGCCAGTTGTAGCCACCCCTATGTCAACCTTTGATTTTTTTCTTATGCCCTCTGCCATAGCCTTAGCTACTTGTTCACTGACAGCACCATACTGCTTTATTAATTCTTCAGGTACACCTAGCAACTCAACTTTAGATCTATTACTATATGATACAACACCCCTGTCGAAATAATCTGAGCTACCAGAAATATTAGTAAGAGTATGAGCAATCAATCCACCAGTGCAAGACTCAGCTGTGGCAATAGTCAAACCACTTTTCTTTAGCTTAGCAGAAACATTCTCTAAGAGTTTTTCGTCAATCAAAGATAATCATCCTTCGAATTAGTAATATTTGTTAGGTACCGTATGTTAAAAGTTATATATAGATATTATAATCCACTCCCATTACAAGACATATAAATTTTATAGCCCTGTGGTGTAGTGGTCAATCATTTCGGCCTTTGGAGCCGACGACAGCGGTTCGAATCCGCTCAGGGCTACTAAACACCATCTCTGAAATTATTCTAGTAAGTTTTATAAACATCAATTGATTCAACTACCCATACTCAAAAAAGAAGAGAGGAATTGGGATTATGGCAAAAAAAACAGGAAAAAAAAGGAAGAGTTCACTCACGAGATATAGATAAAGAAGAAGAGATTGAAGAGGAAGAAGAAACAGAAGAAAGCGAAAGAGACACCTGGTAACCCTATAAAATAACATATAATCTATAAAGAACTCTACAAAATCAAATTTTTTTTTTGGTTACTTTATAGGAATAGCGTAGTTTTAAATAAGTATTTTAGCATTCTTGGGATACCCTTATAGAGACAAATAGGTTTTTGCTCCTGTAGTGTAGTGGCCAATCATCCCAGCCTTTCGAGCTGGTGACTCGGGTTCAAATCCCGACAGGAGCACTTTTTATTGTCCTAAAAAGAAATATTTTACTATTTTATACGACTTTCAGCAACAAGATTTATTTCATTATCTGATAGAACTATTTCACCAGCCAATGCATTAGATTCTACATGATTAAGCTGGAACGCCTTTGGGATTGTAATTACGCCATCAATATTAACTAGCCACGCAATAGCTATTTGATGGATGGTTGCGTTGTGTTTCTCTGCGATTTTCTCAAGTTTGTGCATCAGTTCTTCATTTATATTCTTTAAACCTTTATGACCAAGAGGACTATAAGCAGTAAGAGTAACGCCATGTTTTCTATAGAATGATAGATTATTTATTATGTGTTTTTGATGGACCACGTTTGTACGAAGCTGAGTATTAACAAGTTCTGCCTTCTTCAAACACTCTTGTGCATTCTGAAATTTTTCTACGGAGAAGTTGCTAACTCCAATATACCGCGTTTCTCCTTCGACGAGAAGATCTTCAAGCAATCGCACACTTCTCTTAATAGGTATAAATGGATTAGGATAATGAATCAAGTACAGATCAAAATATTTAAGGCCCAAACGTTTAAGACTCTTTTCTGCTGCTTTTTTCATTTGTGAATAACGGAAATGTGTTGGAAGTAGTTTGCTAGTAATAAACAACTCATCTCTGCTATACTCAGCTACAACCTCTCCAACAATACGCTCAGATATGCCCCAACCGTACGCCTCTGCAGTATCTATATGTGTCATACCCAACTCTATCCCACGTCTCAATGATTTTTTCCACTGATCGTAATTATCCTTAGGCTTTCTTGCTTTAATGCCCCAAGTACCTTGTCCGATTACAGGAATTTTTTCACCAGTTTTACCTAGTTCAGTTAAACGCATGTATACTACCTCAGTCTGGAGAATAATAAAAGGCTAAATAAATTTGTGCAACGAATAATCAGTCTCTCTCATTTTTAACACTTAACCTAAAAGAAAGCTATTTAAGTGAAAACAAAATTGCTTAGGTGATATTCAATGAAAACATCACAAGAAAAGCTTATTGTCACCGTTACTACAGCTAATGCATGGATATATCCAGAGGCAAAGAATTATCCAAAAACACCAGAAGAAATAGCAGAGATAGTGTATAAATGTTACAACGAAGGAGCGAGCATCGCACATGTTCATTTACCTAAAAACGCATGTAAAAAAAACAGTTGAATTAATTAGAGATAAATGCGACATAATAATACAAGGTGGTATGTCTAGCGACCTAATACAAGAAAGACATGAGTTGTTTGGATCTAAACCTGATATGGTGTCGATTATCCTTAATCATCATGATGAATACTTTTCCGGCATTGAAGTAAATAGATTACATACACGAAAGGAATTAGAAAACTACTGCAAGTTATGTAGAGAAAAAAAGATTAAGCCTGAATTTGAAGTCTGGCATTATGGCTCTATATGGAATTTGAATTTTCTGATTGGAAAAAAATTAGTAGAAAAACCTTATTTTCTCACACAGTTTCTTGGTTGGCCTGGCGGAACTTGGTCTCCGCCTACAAAGGATGAGTTAGAGCACAGGATCAAATATCTTCCTGCTGAATGTGTATGCTCTGTGAGTGTTATGGGGCCAGATCAAGAGATTGTATTAACACGTGCTATCGAATTAAATAAACATGTTAGAGTAGGGACTGAAGATTATCCTTATTTGAAGAAAGGGGTACTAGCAAAAGACAACGCTGAGTTAGTCAAAAAAATTGTGAAACTCAGCAAAGAAAAAGGAAGAGAGATATCTGATCTTTCTTTCCTGATTTTATCCATGGAAACGCCAAGTCTTTTCGCTTGAATTTCTACATCACCCAAAAGCATAGGAGTTTCAACAGAACCAGGGCTGATACTATTAACTCTAATACCAAGAGGTGCAAGTTCCCATGCAAGAGCTCGTGTTAATGCGATAATAGCACCTTTTGTTCCACCATATATTGCATGGTTTATCTGCCCCACATGACCAGATATAGATGCAACGTTTACTATCGCACCTTTTTTCATTTATGGTAAAACATGTTTTGTACAAAGAAACACACTTTTATAATTTGTATTAACAACCTTTTCAAAACCCTGCTCTGTTGTTTCTATAATTGGTTTAACAAGTACAACTCCTACGTTGTTAACAAGGATATCAATCTTACCATAGGATTCTTTCACAGTTTTTACCATGTTTTTTACATCTAGCTCTTTTGATACATCCGCATGAACAAAAAGAGCTTGCCCTCCTTCTTTTTTCATTATTTTTTCTGTCTCTTTGCCACCACTATCGTTGATATCTGCGATTACAACCTTTGCGCCCTCTTTTGCAAACAAAATTGCGGTTGCACGGCCAATACCAGATGCCGCGCCAGTTACAATCGCTACTTTTCCTTCAAGATCCATTTTATCCTCCCAATAACACGAATAACTTTTAATTATAAACTAAGTTGATTTATCTAAAACATGATTTTCTGAAGTTTTAATAAATCACCCATAGATCCCTTAACCTTTATTTTACCAGTCATATATGATGTAACGGGGTTTATCTTTTTATCAAGTATCGCAAGAAAAATATCACTTTTTATTGTGACCATTATGTCAGGTTTTTCTACGGTTTCTTCTTTCAAAGATTTTGCTTCTCCGTTAACTATATCCATTACATAGTTCGTGTTAAGATCTGTAAATGTAAACTGCATCTTTTTTGTAAAATCCTTAAATTTTTCTTTTGTTCCTGGATCATCAAGTCTAGATTTCACTTTATTTAATCCTTTCAAAACTTCCTCTTTTGTTGCCATTTTAATACTCGACCTCCAGTTTTTATAAACATTTGCCAAATATTTACTTGAGTATAAATAGTTTGATATTTTCTAAAAATTAGGTTGTTATTTTTACTCTTTGTAATAAAATGAAACCTATGATTAATGATATTGGTGTAACATAAAAAATTATCTGGTAATTATTGCTAAATGTACTGATTAAAAAACCAACAAATGGAGCAGCAATCATCTGTGGTGCAGCGTAAAAGATGTTTCCAAGACCCATGAATTTCCCCTCTTTTCCCTTTGGAAGCAGATCTGCTGTTAAAGCAAAATTTAACACTATGATAACACCAAATCCAAGTCCGGCCATTCCCATAGCAATGTAAATCAATGTAACCTCAGTAGTGAACGCACCTATACCTAATCCAATAGCTGCAATAATAACACCTATACTGATAATACGTTTTTTACCAATCCTGTCAGCAAATATGCCCACTGGAACTGCACATAGAACAAGGATGGCTGTAAATATCCCCATAAATATAAGTGCTGAGGATTCATCTAAAAGTAATTTATTTTTAGCATAAAGAACAAAAAACGGTTGAAGCGTGCCTATAGCAAACCACCAGAATATGGAGGTCATCATAAATTTTACAAACTCTTTTTCTTTTATAAAATCTTTAATAATTGATGAGAGCGGTTCTTTTTCCTTTTTTGTAATTGATTTTTTTTTTTTCTTCTACTGTTAAAATTGTAATTGAAGAAAAAATAGTAACTACTATAGCAAAAATAACAAGGGTCAATGTATGACTTGTCTCCCAAACTGCGGCTGCAGCCCCAAAAGCTAGGATAGTACCAAGGATGTTGAACGCCTGCATATATCCACTGGTTTCTCCTCTTTCTCTAGGTTCCGTT
>JARYMC010000016.1 GCA_029907305.1 Candidatus Thermoplasmatota archaeon | reverse complement strand
CGATAGATTTGGGGAAGAAAGCTGAGTTTTTAACCGTACAGGATGTGAAAGAAATCTTTGAGGTGATCATGCCAAAAAGAGTCGTTACCGATGAGGAGCTTCTTCAGCTTCTTTTGCAGAAACATAAGGCAAGATTGGCATCACGACGATCGCATCATCAGAGAAATAGATAACAGGTGGGGGGAGGTATGATATGTTTTGTTGCATTTGAGTTTGAGCGGATGCTTTGCCGTTCGACTTCAGAATCTTGAGGGTTGATGATGGAAATGTTGAGGATTGATATAAAAAATGGTTGATGATGTATTTGGAAGGATGTTAAAATTGAAGATGGTTGAATAATGAGGGGGTAAATTGAGATAGGCTATTCATAATGTGACATTGTCAAGTTAATCATTTAAAAAACAGTCCAAAGGAAAAAATAAGCAAGCACATCGATGAATTGCTAGCACTTTTGAATGATAGCAACTTAAAAGATTCACTAAAAGGTGTTTATTCAATAGACGATAAATTGTATGGTAGAGCGATAAAAAATTGTCAACAAACGATGAACGATGTTAAAAATCAGTTGTTCTAATTACGTGTTTTGTGATGAGAGCACAATTTTTCTTCTAGAAAAACATCCCGAAACTCACCAGAAAAGCCAAGGAGCCTTTTTCCACTCTTTTTCTGATTTTGGTAAGCGTTTTTTTAGCCGAAAAAAAACACGTTTATCAAAACAAGAACCATTTATAAAAATAATATTAGGCTTTACTATTTCTTTGTAACTAATTGATTATCAGTTATTTATTCAAGTCTTAAACTTTTAATTAAACTAAAGTTAAGCTAGATTAATACGTGCAAAATCAGAGATAAAAAACTACTCCTGACTCTTTAAAGGATTAGGCCCAATCTTTTTGATCTCATTAACAAAATCTGTGACTACTTGCGCAAATTTCTGCCCCTCAGAAGCAGAAATATATTCAAACCTAACCCTCTCAGGCTCTATTCCCATTTCTCTCAGAAAGTTTTTCAATAGTTTAACTCTTCGATTTGTTTTGTAATTACCAGACTGATAATGACAGTCACCAGGGTGACAACCAGCAATAAGCACACCGTCTGCTCCTTTTTTAAGTGCTTCAAGTACAAAAACAGGATCAACACGGCCGGAACACATAACACGAATTGATTTAATATTTGGTGGATACCTTATTTTACTAGTTCCAGCAAGATCCGCACCAGCATATGAGCACCAGTTGCATAAAAAACCGATTATGTTTGGTTCGAAATCCTTCATATTTCTTCCACCTGATTCTTATGATGATTTAGCTCAGACATTATCATATCCACGGTTTTTGGCACAGTCTTAGATATTTCTTCGCTGAGCCCCTCCCAAAACTCATACTGCATCTTATTAACTGCTATACCAAATATTGTTATATCATGTGGGATTCTTGTCTCACCAAGTCTTTTAGCTAGTTTACAAGCCTCGGGAAGACCTACATCATGTGGGTTAAATGAATGATATGATGAAAGATCACCTAGCGTTAAACGTTTGATTTCACCGTTTCGCATACTCTTATCTTTAATTGTGTCAACAAGTATAGCCTTGTCAAAACCGATGATCTGATCAAGCAGGTTTATACCACCTGTTGTTGTCTCATCTACCTCAACATCTGGGTCTTTCACGTGTTTCCTAAGTTCTTTAGCAACCCTTATCCCCACCCCATCATCACCCAGTAGAGGGTTTCCGATTCCAAGTATTATCGTCCTCATAATTTTTCACTCTAAAAGTTTTTTATTGTTTTGTAAATCTTTTTGTTTTTATCATAAATGTTTAACTCCAGTGGCATACCACCAGGCAACGTATGTGTTGCGCAGGCAAAACATGGGTCATAGGCGCGGAAAGCCATCTCAATCCTGTTTAGTATACCGTTGTTTACCACACCTTTTTTTATCATACCTCTTGCTGCGTCTCTAACAGACATAGTGATGGCACCTGCGTTGTTTGTTGTAGCAACTATCAGGTTTGCTTTTTCTATTAAACCGTTTTTATCAACCTCATAATGATGAATCAATGTCCCACGGGCTGCCTCAACAACACCAACACCCTCACCTGGTTCACCAACAGGGTTACGTATATGTTTTGAGGTTATATCAGGATCATTTATCAGTTCTGTAGCACGCTCTGCAGCATAAAGCAACTCTATAAGCCTAGCCCAATGGTAAGCAAGTGTTGAATTAACTGGTTTACCACCAAGTGTTTCATAAAAACGTTTATACTCTTTATCAGCAAGAGATGTAGCCATACCATCAGCAGCATTAAGACGACCAAGCGGACCTACACGATACACCCCGCTTGTTTTACCATCTTTGAGACCACGCCAGCCAATTTTTTTCAGATAAGGAAACTTCATATAGCTCCATGGTTCAACATGCTCAGAAATATAATCAGTATAATCTTTACCAGAAAATCTTAGGGTTTCCTCCGCGTTTTGGTCAGTGACACGCACAATACCATCATAGAAATTCACCTTGTTATGGGCATCAACCAAACCCATGTTATAGGTCTCAAGGTTATATGGATCGCTCTTGATCATATCAACATAATCCCTGTTTTTAAGCACAACATCATCAAATAGCTTAAGCGAGAATTTAGCGAAATCAACACAAGATCTAACCATATCCTTGATCTCTTGTACCTCCTCCTTAGCTAAACCCTTTGATACACCACCTGGCAGCCCACACACAGGATGAGTAGCCTTACCACCAAGTATAGCAGTAATCCTCTGACCATATGCTCTGTGTTTTATAACCTCTCTACCAACATCCAAACCAGCCTTATCAATCACACCAAGAATATTATGCTGACTAGCAGGAGCATCAGGACCAACAACAAAATCAGGTCCACCAAGGAAATAGAAATGAAGTATATGATCATAAATAACATACCCCATGTACATTAATTCACGAAGTTTTTTTGCAGCAGAAGGCGGCTCAACATGAAAACAAGCATCAAGCGCCTTAGTAGAAGCAAAATGATGAGCAACAGGGCATACTCCACAAATACGAGAGGTAATCTGCGGCATATCTTCTGCTCTACGACCCTGACAAAAACGCTCGAAACCACGAAGCTCAGGGATCTGAAGATAAGCATTATCAACATTACCATCAGAATCAAGGAATACACTGATCTTACCATGACCCTCAAGACGCGTTATAGGATCAATAGTAACAGCCTTCACTTAATCACCCTCCTGTTAATAAGAGAAACCGGGAGAGTATACTTATAAAAAGTCCCAACAACATCTCTAACCTGCTCAATTAACCTATCAACCTCTTCATCACTCATTTTCTCCTCACCCTCCAAACCAAGAATAGAGGCGAGAGAAGATATCATCTTAGCACCCTGATCAATAGAATTAGGCGTAGGACCACCACAACCAGTACAAGGCATATTAGCATCAAGGCAACGAGCATCACACCCACCACGAGTACAAGGACCAAGACAAATAATGCCCTGCTCAAGCAAACATTTCTCTTCTACTTTATCAACCTCATAAACACGTTTAATTCCTCTAATAATTTTTTCAGATTTCTCAAACCTGCACTCATCACAAACAGATTTCAACGGCGCTAAAACAGAGCCTTTCTCAGGCAACTTGTTTTTAACAATAGCATCCAAAGCATCAACTATGAGCTTAGTAGGCGGAGGGCAACTAGGTAAAAAATAATCAACATCAACAACCTGGTGAAGACTTTTAACAGTATCATAAAACTCAGGGAGAATAAGCTCTCCCTCTTTCACTTTAACAGATGTTTTAGGCAAGGTTTTATCAGGGTTCACAGTAGAAGGATTATCAAGATAAGCTGCCCTAAAAACCTCTTCACGGTTCGCTAAATTTGCAAGACCAGGAATACCACCATGCACAGCACAAGCACCAAAAGATATCAAAACCTTTGATTTCTTGCGAAACAATTTCGCCATATGCTCATTTTCAGATGTCCGTATAGCACCATTAAAAAAACAAACGTCTATGAAATTATCAGGCATCGCTTCAACATCTTTGTATTTAGAGTCAATAGCAACAGGCCAAAAAAGTATGTCAGCATTAGAAACTACTTCAAGGATTTTCTCATTTATATCAAGAACAGCTATCTCACATCCACCGCAGCTAGCTGCCCAGTAAAAAGCAATTTTTAGTTTTTTATCTGACGTATCTTTTTCTTTTTTGTGTTTTTTATTCATCTAGAAGCCCACCATTTTTTTCGTATACAGGAATGTTTTCATGTTTTAATATCTTCTTTTTTTATAGAATTTTATATCAGGTTTAAGAAAGTTTATGAGAACAAAACTTAAAATAATTAACATATGTTAACTATATATAGTTTATTTAACTAGAAAAAACATACACAAAGACAAGGTGGTTAAAAATGATAATATCACAACTAAGCATAGCACCAATAGGAAAAAACACAAGCCTAAGCAAATACGTGAAAATAGTAATCAAAACATTAGAGAAAAACAAGATAAAACACGAGACAAACGCAATGGCAACAGTAATAGAAACAAAAAACCTAGATGAACTATTCAAAGCAGTAAAACAAGCACACAACGCAGTCATAAAAGCAGGTGCAAAAAGAGTGATAACAGAACTAAAAATAGACCACAGACTAGATAAAAACGCTACAATAGAAACCAAACTGAAATCATTACAGTAATTATTTATTTTTTAAAACTAACAGTTTTTATTATCAAAAATTTCGACTATTACTTTTGATATTAGCATAAACCTTAGGTTTAAATAGATAGATTTTATTATCAAGTTAAATAAAAAAGTTGGATGGGTTTTGATTCTTGTAGCAGTTGTATTGTTTGTTGTGAACTTTTTAATTATATGGAACCAAAGTGTAATAACAGCAGACTGGGCAAGCATGCTAGGCACTATAATTGGCTTGGTTATCTGCCCTGCATTTTTAGTCATAGGAGTCGTAATAATCTTATTAGGAAATAAAAAGACGGTTGAAAAATAGGATTTATATTCGTATAAGATAAAACGTGAGGTATTCACAGCGAAGATATAGGTTTCATCCTTCTGAGAAAATGGTATCTATATCATTTTATATTACAGATACAAAACAGTTATATGTATCGTTTATATTCCGAGCATGGGGAAGGTAGTTACCGATGTCAGCAAAATCATTGGTTGAAATAGTTTTTCATGGTAGGGGCGGCCAGGGAGCGGTCACAGCAGCAAACCTACTAGTCTCAGCGGCACTTAAAGATGGAAACAAAGGGGTCCAAGCATTCCCATTTTTTGGTGCAGAACGCCGTGGTGCACCAGTTAGGGCATTCGCACGTATATCAAACGAGGAGGTTCATCTTAGAAGCGAGATATACAACCCAGATATAGTTATAGTGTTAGACGAGAGCATAATGGAAGTGGTAGATGTTTTAAAAGGCTTGAAAACAGATGGAAAAATACTGATAAACACACGTAAAAAACCAGAGGATTTTGATTTCCATAAACAATACAACGTAGCCACAGTAGATGCCACAGGCATAGCAATAAAACACGATATTAGAGTAGGTGGTATACCGGTTGTGAACACACCGATTCTTGGTGCTGTACCGAAGATACTAGATAAAGTAACGTTAAAATCTATCCAGGAAGTCGTCAAGGGTAAATGGGTTGGGGAACTCAGTGAAAAAAACGTTGTTGCTACCAAGGATGCCTATGATTTAGTTCAGGTGATCAAATGAAGAAATACGATGTTGTAACAAGTATTTCTTATCCTAAAAAAGGTGCTATGGGGAAAACTGGCAGCTGGCGTGTTTTCAAACCGAAGTTAGATAAAAACAAGTGTGTGAAATGTCTGCAATGCTGGGTTTTTTGCCCTGAGGGTGTCATAACAAAAAACAAGGATGGAACCATTGATATTGATTACGAGTATTGCAAAGGCTGTGGCGTATGTGCTAATGTGTGTAAAGTAAAAGCTATTATTATGGAGAGGGAGGCTGAGGGATAAATGAAGGTTATGATTGACACTGGTAACTATGTGGCTGCTAAGGCAGCTGTTATGGCTAAACCAGATGTTATAGCAGCATACCCTATAACGCCACAGACTACACTAGTTGAGGGTATAGCAAGATATGTGGCAACAGGTGAATTCAAAGGGGAGTACATATGTGTGGAGAGTGAGCATTCTGCTATGAGTGCATGTATAGGCGCTAGCGCTGCTGGCTCTAGGACTTTCACAGCAACATCATCACATGGTCTGTTGCTTATGCATGAGATGCTACACTGGGCTGCATTAGCAAGACTACCTGTTATAATGTGTAACATTAACCGTGTTGTCGGACCTGGTTGGAATATCTGGGCTGACCAAAACGACTCTATAGCTCAACGTGACACAGGGTGGATACAGTTTTATTGTAGTAGTAACCAGGAGATTTTTGATACGGTTTTACAGAGTTTTAAACTAGGTGAACATAAAAAGGTTGGTTTACCTGTTATGATAAACTATGATGCGTTTGTTTTATCACACACATCCATGCCGGTGTATGTACCTGAGCAGAAAGAGGTGGATGATTTCCTACCATCTTTTAAGCCACTTTGGAAACTTGATGTTGATAACCCGATTACTTTTGGTAACATTATAGGACCTGCTTACTACGAAAAAGTTAGGAAGGCTATGCAGGATGCACATGAGGCTGCTAAAACACTTGTACCTGAGATAGCGAAGGAATGGAAAAACAAGTTTGGTAGATACCATGGCGATTTAGTAGAGCGATACAAATGCGAAGGAGCAGAGTATATACTAATGGCTATGGGTGCTATTGGTGCTGAGAGCAAGGTAGCTATTGATAACCTCCGCGCAGAAGGACTAAAAATCGGTCTTGCTAGGGTTCGTACATTCAGACCATTCCCAGCTGAGGAGATGATAAAACTCGGTAAACAAGCTGACCTAATAGTTATAGATCGTAACATAAGCATCGGCTCAGAGGGAGCACTTTTCAACGAAACAAAAGCATCGTTATACAACAAATCAGATGCAAAAGTACATGGTTTCATAGCAGGACTTGGTGGTAAGGACGTAACATACCAAGATATACAGAATATTTGCAAAAAAGTAATCAACGGTAAAGCAAAAGACTTCGAATGGTATGGTTTGGAGGGAGACTAGGAACATGGCGATTAAGGATTTACCAGATATTGAGTGTGTTATACCTGGTAGCGCAGCATGCCCAGGATGCCCAGCTACACTAGGTTTACGCATGGTTTTCAAAGCACTTGGCAAAAACACAATCATGGTTGTACCAGCTTGTTGCACAGCAGTCATAGAGAGTTTGTACCCAAACACCTCTTTTGATGTACCTGTTATGAACATCGCCTTCGAAGCAGCAGCAGCTGGTGCATCTGGTATAGAAGCAGCGTTACGTAAACAAGGAAAAAAGGATACAACTGTTTTAGCATGGGCTGGGGACGGGGGAACATATGACATTGGTATACAAGCGCTTTCAGGAGCTTTAGAACGAGGGACTAACTTCATCTACATATGTTATAACAACCAGATATACTCTAACACAGGTATACAACGTAGCGGAGCAACACCATATGCTGCTTGGACGACAACAACAGTAACTGGTAAAACAGAGTTTAGGAAAGAAATGGGTGACATAATAATGGCGCATCATATACCATATTCTGCCCAAGCCTGTGTAAGCTACCCAGAGGATTTATATAACAAGGTGAAAAAAGCTAAAAGCATCAAAGGACCAAAATACATTGAGATACTTGCACCATGCCCACCAGGTTGGCGTTTCAGCATGGATAAAACAGTTGAGATAGGAGCACTAGCTGTAGAAACAGGCGCATGGGCATTGTATGAATGCGAAAACGATGTTGTTACTTTTAATGGTAAAAGCAAACTAATATTGGAGAAAAAAATAGAACCTAAACCTATTGAGGAGTGGATGAAACAACAGGGCCGTTTCAGGCATCTTTTTAAACCAGAGAGAGACGAAAAAAGGATAAAGGAGATACAGGAGCACATAAACCAGGTTTGGGAGAGATATCGTAAATGCTACCTAAGAAAATAAAGATGGAGGAGGAAATTTTATGCCTATAGTAACAATAGAGACATGGCCGCTACCAAAAGAACGTAAACCTGAGCTTATAAAAAAGATCACAGATGTTTTCACAGGTTTTGGTATACCAGCTCAGGCTGTGACTGTAGTTATACATGAAACACAGCTGGAGAATTGGGGTAGCGGTGGAGAGCAACACTCAGTAAAATTTAAGGATATGAAAAAATAATAAGTGAAACCACGGTTGACATTGATGGTGTAAACTATGAGGTTTTTGTTGCTGAGATGAATGGGGAGATAGAATCCATAAATAATATCGAATCAGGAGAAGATCTATCTTTCGTTTTCGTAAAAGATTCTGGTACTGTAACAGGCACGATATATTTAGCTAAAGATAGTGACACTACAAAAACAGTTCAGAATATAGAATATCAACTAAAGGAAGAAACAACTGATACTGTAATAAATCAAACAATAAACTCAGTAACTATCTCAAGAGTAATCTCTGGAGAAAAACCAGATGTTATAGATATTGGGACCAACTGGGTTTATACCATAAAAACAGAAACAACAACGACTATAACAGAATCTGGAAGTTTTTATGATGAATATATAGAACCAGGATACACCAATACGACAACTACTACAAGTAACAGTACAGATACCACTAACTATGAATGCTTGGGTAAAAAAACAATCACAACTGCAGCTGGAACATTTGAAACATATGAGATTAAAGTCCGTCAAGTCGGACAACAAGGTTATACATTGCAATATATATCACCGAAAGTGAAAGAAGATGTTAAACAAATAATGTATGATAATGAAGAGAGTATGATATCGCTTAAAGAACTTATATCATATGATGTTGCATCTTCTACTTCTTCAGAAACAAACGGGAAGACCCCAGGGTTTGAACTCGTAATTGTTTTATGCAGCGTGGCAATAATATTGTATTTAAACAGAAAAAGAATGAATTAAAACATATCTTTTTAAATTTTAAAAATATTTTTTCTTAAATTTTAACATATAAAAAATCTTACAATAAAGAGAAAAGAAAAATGATGTTTGTGTTTATAGGATTTTTTTTACTAATATACTATCAGATGCAGTATTATTGTATCTATCATATGCAACAACGCTTATTTTGAACAGATGGATCAGCCGTATTCTGTCTTTTGTCCATTTGTAGGTGTACAACCCATCTTCGTTTGGCTTATAACTCGTGTTTACTAACTTATTATTGATATAGAATTCTACCTTTGATACTCCTGACCCGCTATCAGATGCGTTAACCTCAACTGTTATACTACCAATGACAAAAGCTATACGGAAGAAAAATCGCCTTATTTTCTTGTTTCCCATGTAGAATGCACGCTCTGGTTGTATTATCTGGATAGTTGGCGGGATAGTATCAGTAACACCCTTAACAGTTACAGGTACGGTTTTGTTATCTGATTTGCCACCATCATCTGTTACATTGAGGCTAACAAAATAGGTTCCATTATAACCAAATATATGTTGAGTCTTATTACCATAGCCTTCTGATCCATCACCAAAATACCAAGTGTAGTTTACTATTGCTCCATCAACATCATAAGATAGTGTACCATCAAAATCAACTTTCAAACCATGTGTTGTGTTTGAAAAGTCTGCAACTGGTAACTCATTGTAAGTAACAAACCAAAACGTCTCATTTCTATAATAAATTACATCCTCGTCTATAACAGTCACGTTTACATACCACGTTATATTTGTATTTGTGTACAAAGGTCCGCTGATATTAGCAACTATTGTGCCATAGCCATCATGGTTTTCCCCGTTACTTTTTGTAATATTTTTGCCACCGATTTCCCATAAAAAATTTACATATTCTGGGAATATTGACTCAGAATAAATCTTTTCTGCTTCAACATAAACACTCACATTTTTTTGATCTATAGGAATTTCTATGCTCCCATTCACTGGCGTAATATTCCCTATTGTTATTTCTATTATGTAATCTCCAGAAGCAGCTGATACTGTTATGAAACTTGACAGTAAAAGCATGCCTGTTATTGACATTGTAATTATGTTTTTTCTCATACTTATCAGTCTCTGAGCATGTTTTTATTAAAATTTGTTTAATTTAATAGTTTATAAATGTTGTTTTACGATTGTAGCCTGATTTAAACTAGTTTAACAAAAAAATAGAATAAAAAAAAGAGTGAAGTGGCTTGGTTTTTATAGATATTTTCTGACGATCATCGTCTTAGTTGCACTATTACCTTCATTGTCATATGCAACAACTTTTATTCTGAATAGATGTATTAGTCTCAGCCTATCCCTATGCCATGTGTAGTTGAACTGCCCAGTAGTGCTATTTATTTTTAGTTCTTTACCAATCCATAGCTCCACATATTTTATTCCTGAACCACTATCAGATGCATTAATCTTGATTGTTATGTCACCGATGATCAAAGCCGGGCGTATTAAGAATTTTCTTATAAGTTTATCTTTTATATAAAGCCCTCTTATTGGCTGGTCTATTTTTATCGTTGGACCTTTCATATCTGGAAATGTCACAAGTTCTGAAGTTGTATTTGTTAACCCAGCGCTGTCTGTAACTGTTAAATTTATTTTATATATTGCATTATCCCTGGGATAAGTATGATCAATAAATGGGTCTGTATCTGTAGCATTTGTACCATCACCAAACTCCCAGAAATAACTGACAATAGTTCCATTTTTATCATAAGAAGCTGATGCATCAAAACGCACATGTGTAGTACCACCCACTATTGCATATGAGAAATTTGCAACAGGTGGATTATTAATAACTACGATTTCTTTAGTTACACTATCGGTTGCTCCGTCATCATCAGTTACTGTAAGAGTGACATTGTATGTTCCATCGGTTGCATAAGTATGGTTTGTCAGTTTTCCTGTACCAGTTGTATTATCACCAAAATCCCAATCATAAGCAGTTATTGTTCCATCGTTATCACTTGATGGAGATGCATTAAAAAACAACGTTAGATCTCTAACTATAGAAGTAAAGTTTGCAACAGGTGGTTGATTTGGTGGCTCTTGGGTTGTAAATCTGAATACTTCATTTCTTTGAACACCGCCTGCTGTGACGTTAACATACCAAATGATTTCAGTTGAATATGGAAGCGGTGTAGTTAAATTAGCTGTTTTTCTACCAGCAGTATCTTTGTTTGTACCATTAGGACTAACATATTGGCCTTCTATAGTCCAGTTAAATGGAATTAAAGCAGCTGAGGTCTCATTCCCTGATGTATGATATGCCAAAGCACTGATATAAGCACTAACTGTGGATTGATTAATATTAACACCTGTAGAACCATTTGCAGGTAGTTCTAGTTTTATTTTTATATCTATACCACTTTCACCCAATGGATACATCAATGGATAATGATCCTGATTACCACCACCAGATATACTATATGGTGTATCACCAATGCCATCACCATCGTTATCTTCACCTATGTAATCATCCCAGTAGTTACCCTGGGTTCCATTATCCCAATTGTTGGTAGTACTATCGTAAGCATTTTGTGTATTATCTACAAAATTATTATGATAAATCAGATTAGTTTGATACTTGGATTCACTAGAAAGATAACCATATGAAACAACACCTTGGTTACATTTGGTAATTATATTATTTTTTAAAACAGAGTTGTTTGTCTGACTTAGGTTAACACCGACTCCACTATAAGTTATGTACGCTGTTATATTAAAATTGTTATTTTCGTAAATAATGTCTGAAAGATTATACCATGCCCCATCATAGTATACTGAACTACGACTTTCACTGTGATTAACATCATCAAAAAGTATAGCATAGTAATCTTCGGCTTGATTAACCATACTGTAACCAATATGAAAATCACCATTAAAAACAAGGTTTAAATATGAAAGATCAACGTATGTATAATTTGGATACAAGTTAATCTGCGACGCGGGAACTTGAACTCTAGCAAGCTCATTATCAGGATAACCAAAACCATCATCATCCCAAACTATAACTTCTATACCCTCTGTGGTATTAATCCAACTTTCATCTTCTATATAGAGCATAAGAGAACATTCTTCAAGTTTACAAAAACTTTCTGGACTAAAGCGAACATTAAAATTATCCAAAGAAGATGCAGTGATATCAAAGTATTGAAGAGATGTTTGAGGATAACAGTATTTAAGAACTGAATTTATTGGACCTGGCTGTCTAATGGTAAATCCACTAATATTTACATAATCAGCTGTGACTTTTATTACGTCATCAATACCATTACCATAAATTATGGTTGTTTTAATGTTTTCTCCAGTTAAATTAATTGACTTATATATAACAATGTTTTCATAATAGATTCCACTATACACATAGATTGTATAACCATCGGATGCATTATCTATAGCATCTTGGATGCTAGAGTAGTTACCAGAACCAATTCCACCAACATACAAAATTGTGCCAATTGGTGGAGCATGTTGTTCAGGTTCTGCCAATGGTGTTATTACGAAGCAAGATGCTAGCAATATTCCTATTGTTGCTATTACCAATATATCCTTTTTCATTTTATCATCACTCAATTTTATATAGTCTTTATTATTTTAATTGTTTATAAACATTTCGGCCAAATACACAAAAAACCACTACATTTATTAATAAAAGCACTAAGTTTTAGTTTTAATAGAAATTTATATATATTAACAAAATCATTTAAAAAAACATCAAACAAAAAAAATTAAACTGGTAAACATATGAACAAAAAACTCATAATTGTTTTACTAACAATAATAACCCTAATAAACATACTCGCAGCAGTAATACTTTTCACAGATATACAACTACTTGAAATGCCTGAAACAACCATAAGAGTTGAAATAACAGAAATAACACCTAATGAAGCCATCATACAAGCAACAATAAATATGAACAACCCCAACGCTTTTGAAGTAACAGCAAAAAACCTAGAAATAATTACACTAACACCAGAAGGAAACAAAGTAGTAACCATGCTATTAGAAGGAGGAATTATACCAGCAAACGGAAATAAAACATTTGAATCATACGCCTACGCCAAATTTGATAACAACAGCCCTAAACTATTAACAAGTAAACTAACAGGCAGGATAGGAATAAAAATTGGTTTCATACAAAAAACAATACCACTATCAATAAACATAATAACATCCCTAGAAGAAATAATAAAAAAACTTGCTGCACCAAACATAAAAATAAAAGCCGAGTTTGGTGAACTCACACAAAAAGGCTTGAATCTAACAGGCACAATAGAAGCATATAACCCAAACAGTTTTGACATAATCATAAACAACATATCAGCCACTGTAACAACTGACACAGGGAAAAACGTTGGAAATCTAGAAATCAAAAATGGGATATTAGAACCACAAAAATCTATAGAACTAGAAAGCAACGGAACAATACTACTAGAAGCTTTGAACTATAAAACCATTACAATAAATGTTAGCGGAAGAGCCGGGGCAAGAATAGCAGGTATAAACGAAACAATACCGATATCTGTTGAGGCGGAGATAAAAGTACCAGACATAGGTAAACTATTATCACCAGATGTCCCCTTAGACATCATAATTAGTGGCGATTACAAATTCACTTTAAAAGGCCTAATGGATAACATAACGCTAGAGATAAACAACCCAAATAAAATAGACCTAGAAGCGAGAAACATAACAGTCACATTCTTTTATTTAAACAACGGAGAAAAAACATTCTTAGTCGAAACCTCACTTGGTGAGGGAATAATTAAAGCCCAGAGTAAAAAAGATTTCAACAAGCAAATAACAATTCCATACTCCAAGGTATTCCCTATGGTAGGTGGGCGTCTTTTACCAGATGAGATGTTGATAACTGTAAGAGCGAATTTAACAATATCAGGTATAAACCAGGCTATATGGGTTGGAGTCACAGGCTGCCAAGATTTCCGTTTTTTCAAATAAAATAATATCATCCTAAACTACAATATATCAGCTAAACTATTCATGAAAAAGTTTGATTTGGTTACTCTAAAACTCTTGCACCTTGTTCATCAACTGTACAAACATATGTCTCCCCAAACGTTGAAAGTGTCTGAAAAATTTTGTTTGTATCACCTACTGCAAAAACAGAGTTACCAAGCATACACATACTAGCCATACCATAATGGTTTGCAGCCTCAATAGCTTCTATAACTTTTTCTTCAGCAAGTTTTATTTTTTTTGCGAAAAACTGTGATAACCTAAAAAGGTTTTCAACAGAAGGTTTCTCCAAAAGTTTTTTAATGCAATACTTACCGTATTCGCTGATTTCCATGATTTTTTTTTCATCAGATAAAATGTTTTTTGTATCAATTTTTTTACCAACAACACACAGAACAATCTCGTATCTACCAGGTATATGCTCAATCAAACCCCAGGGTGGTAGACCAGCCTCACGTCTTATCTCGATACCACCAAAGCTACTAGCGAGCACATCACCTAAACCAGTCCTTAGTTGCACCTCGGCGCAGTGAGCTGCCCTGATGGCATCAAACCTAGAGGAGCCTATACTTTTTGCGAGAGCAATAGATGAACTAAGGGTACCTGCTGCGCTCATACCAAAACCCTGACCCACAGGGAGATCTAGTTTAGTTCTAGCAACAACCTTCAAAGGTTTCTCACCAATCAGATATTTAATAGCGAGTCTTGTAACCTGGGGATCAGATTTCTTGTTGTTGATGAATATCTCGATATCCTGTTTAGTAGAGTTTTCAACCACAACCTCTGAAACAGCCCCCAATGAAATATTTATACCAGCGCCACGTGAACCTGTTTTAGTAAGATCCTTATTCACAAAAACAGGCTCAAAAAAACCTGATATATGACCTGGTGCAAAAGCAACAACCTTCATAGCAATCACATCAATGTTTTCACTGCATCTAGAATTACGTCAGCAAGAAAATCTTTTGTCCCCCTCTCATGAATAACCTTTCTTTTTCTATTTATCACCCATATCTCGTTTACATCACTATCAAAACCAGATGTTGTATTAGCAACCACCATGTCGACATCGTTTTTCTTTAAAAACTCAAAAGATTTTTTCTTTAACTTATTTTTATTATCCTCAACCTTGAAGCCAACGATTTTAGTATCAGGAGCAAAACCTCTAAGCTGAGAAATAAGCCTCGGAGCGGGCAGCATCTCAAGAACCAGTTTTTTCTGACCAGATGGTATCTTACCTTTATGTTTAACTGGGATATAATCTGATAATGCTGCGCAAACAATTATTACATCAAAATTTTTAACAACCCTGTTTTTAAGTAGTTTCAAAACGTCCTTGATGGATTCAAAAAATGTTGTTTTTATGTAACCTGGGACAGGCTCTTTGCTAGAGCCATACCACATTTCTACTTCTGCACCGCGATAAAAAGCTTTTTTAGCCAAAGACACAGCGGTTTTACCAGAGCTACGGTTGGTAACAACCCTAACATCATCAACCGGCTCAGACGTAGAACCACCAATGATGAGTACCCTCATGTCTTCTAGGTCTTGTCTGCCAATGTTTCTTATAACATGTGCAACAATCTCATCTGTACTAGGCATTTTCGCCTTGTTTTTAGTTAAAACTGGTTCAACAAATCTTATACCATTTCTTTTACATTTATCTATATTCTCCTGAAGTATCCTATGTTTGTACATGGATAGATGCATCGCAGGGGCAATCAAAATCTGTACACCTGAGCCTATAGCGGTTGTCGCAAATGTTGTAACAGCCGTATCATCTACACCATGTGCTATCTTAGAAAGTGTATTGGCTGTACAAGGGGAAATAAGTAACATGTCAACTGGTTGTTGTATCTGGCCACAAAAAGAAACATGTTCTGTTTTCCCAGTTATTTCAACAACTGGTTTGTTCCCAGTTGCAAACTCGAGTGCATAAGGATGAATAATTTTTGTAGCATCAGGTGTCATAACCGGGTAAACCTCTGCACCATGTCTAATTAGTTCTCTAGCTATTTTAACACAATCAACAGCAGCTATGCTACCAGTTACACCTAATACTATTCTTTTTTTAGAAAGCGTTTTACTTTTACTCCCACGTATCTCTTCTGCAGGATGCATTACTACCACAAAAAAAAATTTTTTTGTTTTTTTTTTTATCTTACCACTAGGACAGATACACCTGCGTGTCTAACAACCTTATCTGTTACGCTACCAAGTAAAAATCTCCCTTCTTTACCATAACCCTTGTAACCAATTAGTATCATATCAACCTCTAATCTCTTTGCAACCATAAGGATTTCATCAGCTGGGTCACCTGATTCTACTATGATGTCAACTTTTTTTACTTCCCCCTCTATTTCTTTTGCTACTTTTGATAAAGATTCCATGGCTTTTTCTTTGAATGTACCTGATTTTATTATCTGGCTGAAATCAATTGTTGGGAGAAGCATTTTTGTGAAAGATGCTTCTGCTAACTCAGCTGGTACAACAGTTAATAGTATTATTTCGTCTTCTCTATCAGCGCATTCTAGCGCTGTTTTTATTGCTTTTTTAGATGCATCAGATCCATCATAGGCGATAAGCATTTTTTTCATAGTAACCCGAAAACGTTAATGCAGAAACCTTCTAAAAAGATTTCGTATAAAAAATTCATCTGCATAAATAAGAAATAAAATCAGAGAGGGGCAAGCCTTCTTCCCAGCGCATGATAAAATTCCCGTTTTTACTATATCCAAGTTTTGGTAAACGGGAATGTAAAATCTTTGCTCTACCATCTAGTCCTTTGATATCCATGGTGAAGAGACGCCAAGCGTCACCACCACGACCTTTCAAGCGGAATGCATAAATCGGCAGCGTCTTTGTTTTCTCACATTCTTTTTTCATCTGCTCAGCCTGCTTCTGAAGTTTACCATCCACGCTACTGAAATGTAGTGTATCCTCAATGCTGGCTTTAACCTCTACTAAGAATGATATGTCACCACGCAATGCCACCAAATCTACACCAAAAGACCCTGCTGCTCTGACAACAATAAAAGGTTTATCACACACCATGAAATAGTTGCTTTTTTCTAGGGCTGAGCATGTTTTTGTCATTTTATTAAGAACTTCGCTTTTACCCTCTAATAAACCCTTAAACTCCCTCTCGTATTGGCTGCTCATATCAAAAATATAAAATACGACTAAAGGTTTTAATGTTTGGGTAAACCATTTCAAGCAAAAAAAACATAGGGGGTTTATATTATGAAAAAAAGAGACGTCCTAGTTAAAGAAGCGATGAAAACAAACCCGATAACAGTAAAACCAGAGATATCTGTAAAAGAGGCTGCAAAAATAATGAAAAACAAAAAGATAGGAAACTGTATAGTTGCAGACAAAAAACCTATAGGTATTGTTACTGAGAGCGACATAATAAAAAAGGTTGTAGCAGAAGGCCTGGACCCAGGTAAAGTTCTTGTTAAAGACATAATGACAACCCCTATAATAGTCATCGACCCCTACGTTGACATAGAAGAAGCTATGAAGACGATGAGCAAATGCAACATACGCAGACTACCTGTTGTAGAAAAAGGTAAACTAGTTGGCATAATAACACAAAAAGACGTAATACGTTTGTCACCCATGCTTTTAGAGCTTTCACGTGAATGGAGTAGCATAGTAGGCGGAGACGATGTTTACCGCAAAAAACAGGTTTTTTCAGGTAAATGCGAGGACTGCGGTATGCTATCAACCCATCTTAAAATATTTGATGGCCGGTCTCTGTGTGAGGATTGCGCAGATGGTTTAAAATACGAATAAAACATTCAACTTTTCCTAAAAAAAATTTTAATGAAGGGGATAACACGAGATGAAAGTCAAAGATATTATGACAAAAGATGTTGTTTACGTTGATAAAGACGAAAGCCTATCACGCGTTCTTGAACTCATGAAAAAATATGATATAACAAAAATACCTGTGGTAGAAAACAAAAAACTAATAGGAATTATAACTGATAACTTGATAGCCTATAAACTTGGTTCTATAAGAAAAAGAGGGATCCCTGCTTCACGTTTACATGCATCATCTGTCACCGAAAAAAAATACAAAACCATCTCCCCTGAAACATATGTGAAGGATATACTAGAAACAGTTGGTGAACCTGGACCCACCATGTTACCAGTGGTAGAAAAAGACAACAGGCTAGTAGGTGTTCTCACAAAAGCAGATCTCCTTCATCTAGTGAATAGTAAAAAACCGCTTCATTCAATCATGCAAAAAAACCTGCATCTTGTTTCACCAGATGACCGCGTAATACACGCTAGAAGAATCATGATAGAAAAAGATGTCGCCCGTCTACCAGTTGCACATAATGGTAGACTAGTCGGTATCATATCTGATATCGAGATTGCTTTTGCCCTTGCTGATCTAAAAAAATCTTATTCACTTGGTAGACAGAAACATCAGCTAGACGAGTTACTAGTAGAAGATGTTATGAGAACACCAGTGATATGGGCTGAGCCACACATAAGCGCTTTAGATGCAGCTAGGATAATGATAGATAAAAACATAGGTGCTCTGCCACTACTAGAAAAAGAAAAAATAGTCGGCATCGTAACAAGAACTGACCTGTTAAAAACCATCTCCATATAAAACATACGATATGAAGAAAATAACCTGGAAGATCGTAGGTATCCTACTTGAAATATACTGGCCCTTGCAGAGGGTACATAATTTTTTTCTTTCTTTAGTAAAAGACAGAAGTGACACTAAAATTTTTTGCATAGGCGGCCCTAAAACTGGTACAACATCTTTACATAAAGCATTAAAAATTCTTGGTTACAAATCAGCTAGGATGTTTGATTGGCCGACTTATCAGAAATATGGGGAGGAAAAATACATCGAGGAAATAAAAAAAAGTAGCTACGACGCATTTGTTGATTATCCATTTGGGGATAAAGAGTTCTATAAAAAAATCGATTTACATTTCCCAGAGAGTAAATTCATTTTAACAGTAAGAGACACTGAATCTCTAAAAAAGAGTTATTATAATTTTTACAAAAATTCTCAGATTTCTGAAAGAATGCTTAAAAATTTATCAGAAAAAATGAAATTTCTTGAAAAGAGAAACGAAGAAATAATAAATTATTTTAGGGACAAGCCATCTAGGCTTTTAGTCATGAATATAACTGGTGGAGACGGCTGGGAAAAACTATGTAATTTTTTAGATAAACCAATCCCAAATAAATTATTTCCACATAAAAACAAAGGCAACTACCGAGAGATAGATTTTAAGTAACCCGTATTGGATTACTAATAATATTTATGAGTTATCATATCCCCTCTGAGGAACAGATTATAGAAGCGTTTAACAAAGTTTTTAAGGAGTACCACGTGGTTAAATCACAAAACAAACTCAGAGACTTAGTGACAAAAGAGCTTAACAAGAAAAAGAAAAAATATTGTGTTAGTACAACTAGGCTCAGGAATGTTGCGATAAAAAGCGGTTTAGTAAAATTAGAGATACACTCACGTGAGGGGGACCCAAAAAAGGTGTTGAGGAAGTGCCCGGTTTGTGGCTTTGTTTTGGATAAGGTTAAGAATCTTACAATATGGGGTGGTGAAGTAACAATAGAGTTTTATTGTCGTAACTGTGGCTATCGGACTGGGAAGAAGAAAAGGATCCCGACACTTTATGTTTTTCATGTGACATCCTCTCCGCCATAAATGGCGGAGCTTCCTATGACGCATGGTTAGTAGTCGATGTATAGGAGTCCAAACTGGTTTGCTGGAGTCTGTGATCACGGACATACTGGATTACTGTGTCTGCATCAGCATCGCCAACAGTCCGGTAGAATTTTCCAGGACTCCAAAGGTGCCCCTTAGGATACCTGCATTTGAAATGTGTTTTTCTTTTGAAGATCTCTCTAGATGAAGCACCTTTCAACAGTTGTAGTGCTTTAGAGACACTCATCGTTGGAGGGA
>JARYMC010000015.1 GCA_029907305.1 Candidatus Thermoplasmatota archaeon | reverse complement strand
ACCGTGATGACCTATTAATCCACCATGCTTCCCGGAAGAAACGTTATTTCCACCAGTGTTTCCTTTGAATCGTTGCCGAGAAGAAGGTGTATGAGGATTCTCATACTGTCGCAGTTTGTTCTCAAGTTCATTAAGTCTTTTCTTAAATTCTTCGATTTCCTGCTGTTGTTTTTTGATAAGTTGTACTGCTTTGATTGGCCAGTTCTGCATCCCATCCATGCAGAAGAGTATGGATGAAGATCTGCATGGATTTTTCGGTTTATACAAGTAGCTCGTAGGAAAAGCTAACTAACTTGACAAATACAAATGATGTTTTCCTTTAAAGAGGAGTGATATAGGAATGAAAAAGAATATTATATTTTTTATAGCTGTTTTGTTAATCTCCAGTTCTCTAATAAGTGGTTGCACACAACAAGGACTTGCAGTTACTGTCGTACCTCAAAATATTGGAGATGAAGTAGCACACACTCTTAAGATGAGAATGACTGCAACTGAAGGTTCTTCTCCATCGACAACCCACACAATAAATGGTACCATTTTTACAAAAGTAAATGGAACAAAAACCATATTGGATGGTTTTGGTATAGAACGAGAAGCAATAGAAATGTATACAAAAACTACTTTTGAAATGAATCAACAACAATATTTAGGATACAATATGTCGGCATATACTCTTTCTTACTTAGATCCTGAATCCAAATCTCCAATAAAAACTGTATCAAAAACTGTATCAAATATAAATATGGGTATTATGGCTATGTCTTTTGAGTTTTATGTTTCTAAAATAATGTACGATTTTCTTTATTCATTTTTTGGTTTTTCAGTTTCAGCAGTTTCAGACCTTACCCCAAACGATATTTCATCAGCATTTGAGGGAAAAAACATCAAAAAAGGCGATAAAGGGACAATCACAATAGCTAATATGCCAATCACATGGACTGCTTTAAGCAATGAAAATATAAAAAATTATGATTGCATGAAAATACAATTCTCTCTCCCAATTAATACCTCTTCACAAGAGGGAATGACAACATCTATTACATGTAACTATATAGTTTGGCTTGCGAGTTCATTCCCAAGCCTAATTAAAATGAGCGGTACTATAACATCAGTAACAACAATTACTTTTGGTAACTATCAAACATCCATTATTATGGATATTTTACTTGAATCATCAAAACGTGGTACAACACCTATATCTTGGGGTTCATCAAAACCAGTTTTTCCAGAACGAAATCTGTTTGGTGAATATTTAGAATGGAGTATCATGCCTGATTTTGGAAATAAAACCTCTACAATTTCTTTTACACCTGAAGAAGCATTAAATTATGCACAGATAAATTCACCGGACCTTACATCATATTTAAATTCGCATCCAAATGCATATATTGCCAGTTGCAAATATGGACGAACAGATA
The DNA here is from genome assembly GCA_029907305.1 of Candidatus Thermoplasmatota archaeon. Taxonomy (NCBI): domain Archaea; kingdom Methanobacteriati; phylum Thermoplasmatota; species Thermoplasmatota archaeon. Next base: position 18,719 of record JARYMC010000015.1, on the reverse strand, counting down.
ATAATGAGACATGGGAACTAAGCTTTAGAGACGAAACCACGCTAGGATATGATATCAAACTTTCTTATGATGGTATTGAAAAAACTATTCTATCAGAGGAATCTAAAACATATTTAACGAGTGGATCCTTAAAATCATCATTAAGCCAAGAACTATTAACATTTTCTGGCTGCGAAAATATTTTCTCAAAATATGTGGGAATGGTTTCTTCTAACATGCTAATACAATTTGTATCCGATATTTCTAGTCAATTATCCTCCTTAGATTCTGCTGGAGGATTTTTATCTGGTATGTTTGAAATGTTTCCAGATTCGATGTCGATGTATATGATTGCTTTTGGAGATACAGCTACCGAGTTGCCTCAAAATGTAAGGGTGGCAATCATAGACGTAGAATCAGGGCAAGTAATCATGTTGATTACTATGCCTATGTACGGTTTTGGCGGATTATAATTATCTTTTCCAGATAGATGGATAGGTTCCTTTATTCATCAACACCCTTTCAGGGCTAGCACAAACACCTGTGTCCTTCTTCATTATCTCCTCGGTTGACATAAGGCAGTTCATCAAAGCAACACCTTCTCCTTTCAACGTTAAAACAGCGACTAAATCCCCTTTAAGGATATCAGAGTCTACCTCAACAACACCAGGTACAGCGAGGCTGGCACCATGACAAATTGCATCAACAGCTGAATCACGGATCACTATCTTTGGTATATGATCCAGTAAACGTTCCATTGGGAGAACCACAGATCTGATGCTTTCTTCGTTTTGTTCCTCTTTCCAGAAAACAAAAGCGTCTTTAACATCCTGTAAAATCACAGAATCCTTTTCAAATAATCCCCCTGCTCTAGTGCGTCTAAGCTCAGAGAGATGTGCACCACAACCAAGTTTCTTACCAACGTCGACACAGAGTGTCCTAACATAGGTGCCTGCTTCGCAGCCAACACAGAACAAAACATCCCTATCCTTAACCTCTAGGATATCAAAGTAATATATACGCCGTTTCCTACGTACTCTTTTAACAGCAGAGCGAACAGGCGGGACCTGAGATACTTCACCAACAAAACCATTAGTAACATCCATAAGTTTCTTTTTATCAACATTTTTATGCAGAGTCATAATCCCAACGTATTCTTTACCAGACAAGAGGACAACCTGCAAAACACGGGCGCCATCACCAACACCAACAGGTAACACACCAGTAGCATTAGGATCAAGGGTGCCACCATGACCAACCCGATCAACCCCAAGAATGTCCTTAACCCAGGCAACAACCTGATGACTAGTAGGCCCACAAGGCTTATCTAAATTAATCATACCCTTCTCTAAGAGCTCCTTAACACTACGTTCACTAGGAGCCTTACCATAATTAGGGTTGGTTTTAACCTGAATTTTAATCAATCGTTTACGTTTTTTGTCAGAAGGCAACTCATGTTTTTTGTCAATCATCTCAGACGCAATAGAATAAAAACCCTATATAAAAACTCTTTACCCATCTATTTTTTTGACAATAATATCAACTATCTCCGCAGGCGTTTTATCACCAGAGTCAATAACAATATCATAAATAGACTTGTCTTTTAAATCAATATTATAATATTTCTTGTACCTAGTCGCCTCGCTTTTCTCCCTAGTAAGCATCTCTTTTTTCCTTTCACTAAAATCCCCACCTTCACGTTTTAAAATACGTTTCACTCTTGTTTCTATGTCTGTGTCAATTAAAACCTTCACAGCAGGAATATTGTTTCTATAGGCAAGCCAACCAGATATACGCCCCTCAACAATAACATTCCCTTTTATAAGTATTTCAAGCTGATGATCATCTAACTGCTGATCTATCTCTTTATGTTTTTCACAATATCTACCAAACTCCTCTAAAGACATCCTATGTTTCTCAGCCATCTCACGAAAAATATCGCCGACATAAACATATTTTAGTTTGAGTTTTTCCGCTAAAAGTTTTGCAGCAGTGGTTTTACCACTACCAGGCGTACCACTTATAGTTATTGTAACCATAAACCTAAAATTATTACATTGCAGAGGGCTTAGTTTTCCTTCTTATATTTCTCCACCAGTCAGACAAACTAATCCATTTAAGCCCCTGTCTTATGATATGCCCAAACAACATGGAAGTTATAAGATATATCCATAACCATGCTTGCCATAAAACCGGGTAAGAAAAAAATGAGACTTGATTAGCCCATGGTACAGTGAAATAAAAATAAGGTAAACCTCTTAGGAAATTTTGCAGCCAAATAAAAATAGGCCATATAAATATTGCAAGAAAAACCATGGATTTCATTGAACCACTGGACGCCTCAGTTTGTCTTCTCATTATCTCAGGTTGTATCTTCCTAAGCTTAGCTATCTTGTTCATATCACGGTTTTTACTCGCAGATGCCATCTCTTTCTGAAATGCTTTTGATATTTCTTGTGAATGAGCCATTTTTCTCCAATCAGTAAGAAGATTTGTGAGTAGTGATGAAAGAAAAACCACTATCAGCCCAGCAAGAAATATTGTCAAAAGAGGACAGTTTCCATCGAAACCAATAACTGGTTGAAGAACAAGCCCAAAATAATAACCAAGCACTTGACCAAAACTCATCATAACAAACATTACAAGTAAAAACATCATCATGTATAGGAATGTGCTTCCTTGTGCTCTATCATCCATAATCTATTTCACCAAAGGTTTTTTTTATTTTAATACAGGCGAAGCCTGTTTTACAGCCTCATCTAAAGCATTATCATGGTTAAAAATAATTTTTACTGTTGCGCCTGTTAAAGCAGCATAAGCCATAGCAGCTGCCCTGTTTATCTGTTGGTGTTCAGCTATTTGTTCTACTGTATCAGGATCTCTGCTCCTGGTTGTATCTTTTGCTCTACGGTTGTATATCTCCTCTGGGTCTGCTTCAACTATTACTATAGCTGTTGGGTTCAGTTTTTTAATAACCCACTCTGGTAAACCAGGCATATAGCCCTTTGGGGTTTTTACTGTGCAGTGAGTGTCTACTATTACGTTTTTCATTTTTGCTACTTTCTCTGCTGTTTTGATTTGTAGTTTTTTTTGTTGCTCTAGTGTTAGTTTTCTCATTTCGTCTCTATCTTTTACTAGTTTCATTTCTTTTGCTATGTCTATCATTACTGTTCCGAATGTAACGAATTTTATGTCCATTCCCTCAGCTGCTTTTTGCATAACAGTTGTTTTTCCAACGCCTGGTATTCCTGTAACAACAATAATTCCCATATTTTTTTTCCCTCAAAAACTTTTTTTATTCGTTTCCGAAGAATCCTCTTAGCACTGGGTGCATCTCCATTGCTTGTTCTTTAGCTATTTGTTCGTAGAGTTGTATCATTATGCCGACAGTCAGTAGTACACCAGTACCACTGGCATTACCTAGTGTACCGATCATGTCTGCGAATGCTGCGAGCGCTCCCACAGCTGCACCACCTATTACTGTTACAACCGGTATGTATCTCTCTAGTACCTTTGTTAGTATCCTCGGGTCTCGTCTGAAACCAGGTATTTGCATGCCTGAGTCTTGTATTTGTTTTGCTACAGCAGAGGCGCCCATATCTGTTGTCTCAATCCAGAATTTAGCGAACAGTATAGAACCGATTAACATTACCGCGAGATATATTATTATTTTCAGTGCAAACTGCCATGCAGCGTGTCCACCGTATCCTCCTTGGAGTATAGGCAGAAGCCAGCTGCCTACTCCATTCGGGTTCGAGAGATACCACGCTCCGCCATACAGTGGGTGTGATGGGTTACTCGAGGTTATATCGTATGCCCCAATCCAACCTTGCCCTCCGATAAAAGGTATATTTTTGAGTGTAGGGTTTGTGTAGAATAGGAATGCGAACATGTTTATGTTTGCGAGTAAAGCTGCCATTAAAATAACAGGTATGTTTGATGCATATATCAACCGTATCGGATAACGTCCACGTGCTCCTCTGACTTTTTCATGAGCAAGAGGTAACTCAATACGAGAAGACTCAGCATATACGACTATGAAGAATATGAATATGGTTCCGATAAGTGCTACAATGGAATTTACTTGGCCGATAAACATATACTCATAACCATAACTCATCATGTCGCTGAGGCTCATTTGTGTTGCCATATAATAGGTACCAGGGATAACACCGGCAGGCGGGTTGGACAAACTCAAGACGTCTTTACTGCTTGCAGGTAACCAGTTAAACAAACCATAGAATATAGATTCTGAGACACCAGCAGCAATAAACAAGGATATACCAGAGCCAATACCCCATTTTGAAATAAGTTCATCCATAAAAAATACAAGCATTGCACCCATGAATAATTGTACAATTATAATTACCTCAGCCCATCCTGATCCAACCAGTCCATAAAGACCAGTTCCTAATTCGACACTTCCCGACGGTCGTAAGTATCCGAATACTTGCGGAATAGCCTCAACAAGTATCATCACTATAACAAGTATCTTCTGTACACCCTGATAAATCCCTTTGTCCTCATCTTTTGTGAGATCAAGTTTAATGATTTTTGCACCAACAAACAACTGAAGAATAATCGATGCTGTGACAATAGGACCTATACCAAGATGCATTATTGAACCAGATGCACCTGCCATGATGAAACGATAACCAGCGAAAAGATCGATCACATCACCATGAAGGCCATAAATCATAATCTGTGTTAAAATATAATAAAGAATAAGACAAGTAACAGTCCAAAGAATCTTAGTCCTAAAAGGAACATGCCCCTCAGGTTTAGAGACAGCAGGCCATCTCTCAATAATTGGTTTTAAAGCAAACAGCCGGCTTTTCTTCTCCTCTGCCATATCTCAAACCCAAATAACCCTTAAATTTTTTTACCTTATTTTTCTTCTTTCTTAGGTTCTTTCTGTATTTCTGGTAATATTACTTCTCCACCCTTTTCTTTGATTTTTTCTACAGCCCTTTGTGATGCACTTTCTACTTTTATCATGAGACTACTGTTAACACCACCACCGCCTAACAATTTATCAAAACCTTCTTCTGTGAGATTTATCTCTTTTTTCTTAGGAAACAATTCTTCAAGCTGACCGATATTTATTATCTTATCTTTTTTAACAGTACCTTTTGGTCTTTTAAAACCATAGGCGCCAAAATGATCAGGCATGTATTTTATCATGCGCATATGTTTATGTTTATGGAGACCAGCGTTGCCTCTGCCGCCTCTTAAACCAGCACCTCTACCACTCTTTTTTCCTCTGCCGAAAGTTCGTTTTCCTCTGAATTTCTTTGTTTTTGTTTTAGCCAAATTCAATCCCTTCTAACAAACTTTTTAATATCAGGTGAGCTGAAAGCAGATAAAGTACCATATTATTATATTTTCGGCTTCAGTAAACTACTATTGTTGATGTGTTTTTTCCAGCTAAGGCAATATCTGAATGTTTTTAAAATTGTCTGATTTTTTTCTTCTAAATTATAAAACTTGAGAAAAACAACCTGCTATTATATTTTTTCTATCTGTTATTTTGTTTCAATTCTCAGTAAAACTGTTTTGTATTCTTTTACTTTTTTTTTATGAAAATCAAACATCCATTTTATTGGGAACAAATAATTTTTTTGAAATGTTATTCTTCCACCCAGTGATGAAATCATTTTTTCTAAGAAAAGAATTGTATCTGCTAGATGGAGGGAATATATTACATTGGATATTTCGAATCCTTTTTCAATGAATGCTCTGTCTGCTTTTTCGTTGCTTTTTTGTGCGCCAAAGGGTGGGTTCATCAAGATGGTGTCACATTGGGTATCAACTTCTTTTACATTTTTTACTAGAAATTCTATGTCAAGTTTGTTTGTTTTTGCGTATTCTTTGGCTGTTTGTATGAGGTTTTTGTCTATGTCATATCCTATTACTTTTTTTGCTCCCATTAGGTGGGCGCCTACTGAGAATATGCCTGTGCCGCATCCTAGGTCTATAATTGTTTTATCTTTTATGTCCCCTAGTTGATATGCTGTGAATATTATGTCTGATGCTATTGTTGCTGGTGTCATGTATTGTTCTAGGCTGGGGACAGGTTTTTCTGGTATTGGTATTTTTTGTAGTAGGATTTCTAGTTGTTTCTTTTTCATCATTGCATAGGTTGTTAGGGTTTTTGTTTAATAATACTTTTTCCACAAGTTTTATTTGCTTATTATGTTTTTAGGATGTTCTTTAGATGGGCTCGTAGATCAGTGGAAGATCGCCCGCTTGGCATGCGGGAGGCCTCGGGTTCAAATCCCGACGGGTCCACTTATTTTTTTATAAAAAATTTGTTATTTTTAGTTGTTTATTAAAATATTAAAAATCTTATACAAAAATCTTAAATACAGGAAATACAGTTTTACTATATGCTGTTTATTAACAAATAATTGAGAAGGGTAAAGTTAAAATGATGCGGACAAAGGTTGTTAATGATTCCACTGATCTTATACCCCTACTTCGGGCTTTTGATAGTAAAACAAAGAAGGATATTTTCAACGAATTATTAAACGGCTGGAAAACCATGAGCGAGATAGTTGATAAATATGGTCAGGATGGAGAGGGAGCCCTTGATGTTTTTGATAGAATGAAACTTGTTGAAACCAAATGGACTACACCTGAGGAGGGTATTAATGGTAAACCCCAGAAGAAATATAGGTCTTATTACTCTGCTTTTAACATTAACATATCCTGTCCAATTAATGAGATAAGCGAGATTTTTACTGTTGCATCTCTTGACCAAGATGAATTTGAAAAACTGGAAACAAAGATATATGATTTCATAGGACCTGAGGGTAAATTTGGTAACATGGTTGCTGAGAAATTCCATTTATCCAACCTGGCTCTTAAGGGTTTAGTAAAAAGATCTAACAAGTTCTGTTACAAGGGTTTGAAACTTAGCAGAAAGGAATAAATAACCTAGTGTTTTTTTTGAATATTGTTTTTAAATAGAGTATTCATTCTGTTTTTCTGGCATGGATTATGAGATAATATTGCAGGCATTGTGGCTTATTCTACCAGCATATATAGCTAATGGTAGCGCTGTTCTTGTCGGCGGCGGCAGACCTGTTGATTTCGGCAAAAATTGGAGGGATGGTAGGCGTATTCTCGGTGATGGTAAAACCTGGCGTGGTCTGTTTGCTGGAGCTTTTGTTGGCATGACAGGTGGTTTTGGTCTTGCTGTTGCAGCAAAATACATTGCTATGAGTGATTTTGCTTTCCTTAATATTAGTGATTTCGAGGGTTTTCCTCTGATGATACCGATTATTTTTTCTCTTTGTTTTGGTGCCCTGCTTGGTGATATGGTTGAAAGTTTTTTTAAAAGACGTATTGGTAAGGAGCGTGGTCAGGATTGGTTTGTTTTTGATCAGCTTGATTTTATAGTTGGTGCTTTATTTCTTTGTTTTTTTGTTAGTACGATTATACAAATTTTTGGTTTCACATCCTATAACTGGTTTCTAAAAGTTTTTTCTGTTTGGCATATCTTGGTTTTATTGGTTTTGACACCGTTTTTTCATATATTTGCTAATTTTGTTAATAAAAAACTTCAACATAGTAAAGCATAAATTATATACTCGATAATTGTTTTAAAACGTGTTGTTATGGGCAGGAAAAAAACATTGGTAAAATCCTCTGATGCGCAGATTAGTGCCATTAGAGAAATGTCATACATGAATGAGGATCTCAAAAAGTGGGTGATGGAAGCGGAGAAAGAGGGTATTTTAACTCAGAAAATAAAAGATGCATCTGAAAAAAAGGAAAAAGATCTTGGTAAGTGTGAGATATGTGGTGAGAGGAGTGCTAAGTCAGTTTGTATAAAATGCAACAAAGCTGTTTGTTTGTCTTGTTATTTTAAGATGATTGGTATCTGTAAGAATTGTGTTAGTAAGGAGACTGTGGATAGGTGGTTGGAGAAGCATCCTGATTGGGAGAAGATCCTTGGTGTTGAATGGGTTGACTAATATTTTTATATGGTTGGCTCCTCCTTAAGTTTTTAAACAGAAATCTATAAAAACAAATACTTATTGTAGACATACAATATTATAGGTGTGGAGGAAAAGAAATATGGAAATATTACACATATTGAATATAGTAGCTGGACTTATACTATGTGTGAGCTTTTTAGACGCAGTTCCAACCTTGCAAAAATTTGCAAAATGGTTAGGCAGTTTTGACACAATAATCGGTATAATATTAATAATCTATGTTATAGTGGCTGGTTATTGGAGTAGCTTACTTGGTATTGTTGCAATATTTGCAGGCCTGATTATGATCGTAGGAATATTGCCAGCTATACCCGCTGTAGGGAAACATCTGGAGAAAGTAGCTAAGTGGCTAGGTGGATTCCAAGGGTTTATTGGGATCATAGTCCTAATAGCAGGTATACTAGGTGTGTTAAGAATAATATAGTCTACTCCTAACCTAAATCAATTATTTTTCTTTTTTTCTTTATTTTTCTGAATTTTGTTTAAATTAACCTAGTTTGATTAGTGCACTTGGGGAAAAATCTGAACAGCGGGTTTTGTAAAATCTTTTAAGAAATAACTTTGTGAAAAATAAGTAAAAAATAATGGTTATTACTATTTATTTTGTCGTTCTCTTTTTATTCGTTCTCCTTCTTGCCATAGCGCCCACATCACACGCGCTGTTCTCCAGGATGAAGGATAAATAGGAACATCTACTGCTTTTAAATCCATTACTAAATCTTCAAACTCTTTTCCACCAACCCACATTCCTAGTATTGGTTTTTTGTATTCATGATGTAGTTTTTGTTGATTCACCATCTTTAGTATTGCGCCAGTAAACTCTTTTGGTCTTGCGTATCCTGCGTGTACTGATGCAACTATTATGCCATCTATGTTTTGGTCCTGTAGAAGGGCTTGGGTTGCTGACCAGTACCTGTAGAATCCTGCATCTCCTGCTAAATCAACTGGGTTGTTTGGTTTAACAGAGGGCGGAAGTATTTTTTCTATTTTTTTGTAAGTTTTTTCAGATAGTTTTGGTATTACAAGACCGTTTTCTTCAAGTGCGTCGCTAAGAAGTATTCCTACTCCTCCACCATTGGTTATTATGCCTATGCGGTTTCCTTGTGCTGGTGGTTGCACGGATAGTGCTTTTGCCATGTCAAAGAGTTCTACTATGTCTCTGCATCTTATTCCGCCTGCTTGTTTAATAGCAGCGCTATATATTGCGTCGCTACCAGCCATAGAGCCTGTGTGTGATGCTGTTGCTCTTGCGCCTGATACGCTTTTTCCAGCTTTTACAACCAGTACTGGTTTATCACAGGCTTTTATACTGTTCATAAAAGCTCTACCATCTTTGACTCCTTCGATGTATAAACCTATAACCTTTGTTTCAGGGTCTCTGGAAAAATAGTCAATTAAATCATCATCATCAATATCGATTTTGTTACCCATGCCTATTATTTTTGATAAACCAACAAACTCGTTATTTGCTAGATAAATCATGCCAATGCCAAGTGCTCCACTTTGACTTATTAACGCCACATTTCCTTTTCTAGGTGTTCCAAAAACAAATGATGCATCAAGACCATCTGAAGCGTTCTTGTAACCCATTGTGTTTGGGCCTAGGATGCGAATACCGGTTCCTTCAACAATCTTTTTTATTTCTTCTTCCCCTTCATGGTTTCCTATTTCGCTGAAACCGGATGCGATGATTATTATGTGTTTTACTTTCTTTATTACACAGTCTCTCACAATTTGTGGGACAATAGGGGCTGGAACAGATATTAAAACAAGATCAATTGGGCCAAGAACATCAGTCAGTTTCTTGTAGCATTTAAGACCAAGGATTTCATCATCATCTGGGTTTATCGGGTAGAGTTTACATTGATAATCTGAAATAAGTATATTTTTTAATGTAGCATGCCCAACCTTTGTAGGGTTTGCTGATGCTCCAACAACAGCGATGCTACTTGGTTTGAAGAAAGTCTCAAGTGATTGCTTCATGTTTTTTTTATCCTCTCCAACAGATATTCCAAGATACTGTATTTATATGTAATGTTTCATGATTTCTATAACCTCTCCGCTGTTCTTCGCTTTCCTATATTCCTCTAGAGGTTGTTTATTTAACTCTAAAAAATTTGGTCCCCAACTATATATTTTTAAAATTTCAGATGCGTGATCAACTTGACCGAGGATGTAAAGCGAGGCGGCAAAAGCCTCTAAAGTCGTTAACTTAAAAGGTTTACCATAATTAACAGGATTAACCGCCAAAACAAATGGTAGAGCCCGTGGTATATACGATTTACCAAGTTCCTGAAAACGACTTTCTGCGTTTTCCCATGAACAGTCAACAGCTAGGATACCTACTTTTTTGGCTGCTGGTAAATCTTCTCTTGAAAGACTTTTTTCAGCAAAAGGACTCAAAAGAATTGCATGTTTCGGTATTTTTTTAAGGTTTTTTTCAAGTTTAGCAAAACCAAACCTATGAAGCTTTTTAGCACTACATTTTTTTTGGTCATCCTCGTTCATATGATAGATATAAAGTCTGATTTTTTCTTTCATCCCTCACCCTATTTTAATGTCAAGTACGTAGTGGCCAACACCAGGTGCATATGATTTTATATACCTATGTTTAACGAACTCAGCTTTTCTACCATTTTCTTCAGATAACTTGTTTATATGTTTTAATGGTCTATCTGGGAACAGTTCATCTGGGCATACCTCATGATAATGAATAAAACCTGTTTTGTTTTTCAAACAATCTATAGCGGTTTGTAAAAACTTGTGTGTATCCTCAATATACCCCATTACAACTCTATCAGCCACGTTTCTTGGTGCTGTTTCTTTGTTGTCACCAAAAAGAGGTTGAACAATGGAGGTTACATTATTCAACACAATGTTGTCACATAGATATTTGTATGCAACCGGGTTTATTTCACAAGCAAAAATCCTCTTTGGTTTACTGTATACAGCCATTGGCAGAGTAAAATAGCCGATGCCTGCAAAGAGATCAACGACTGTCTCGTTTTTGTTTGAAATCGTAGCCATGCGTATGCGCTCATCCATGTTACCAGATGAGAACATTATCTTCTGCGGGTCAAGTTTGTATCTTATGTTATTTTCCTTGTGTATAGTCTCGGTTTCTTTTTTTCCATATATGATTTCAACGTTTGGCTCACGGTATACACCCGTGATCCCACTAACGTCTTCTAGAGCTGTTTTACAGCTAAGAACCTCTGCGTATGCTTTTCCTATGTTTTTTCTATATCTTCTTAACTCTTTTGGTAATTTTATTATTACTACATCCCCGATTTTTTCCCATTTATCAGGGATTTTATCAATTAGTTTCAACGGTATTTCTTTTTGAAGAAGTTTTTTTATCTGATCAAATGGTGTTTCAATCATATATTATTTGGGTTTAACAGTTAACACTATAAAGATTACATCTATGGATTTTTCCTACTCTTAACTATCAATGAGTAGAAAAAAAGTAGATGATTATCAATATTTTTTAAGATAAGTTAAGCCAGAATGTGCCAACAGTGAATCCAGCGACTATCAAATTCGAATAGGTTCCTGTACCTGTTTTTGTTCCAAACCAGTACCCAAGTAAACCAAACATAGAGCCGATGTGCTCACCAGCACTAGTTTCTTGATGTAGTAAACCACCCATCGTATTTATTCCATCTGGCGAATAACCCTTGTGGAAACTGATGATGTCAAATCCAACTAGATTTATGAAGGTGTTCAAACCAAAAACAAAAGTGCTACCACTTGTTAATTCAAAGCTTATTGCGCAGATCGCGTTTATTATTATTTTGCCAGCTTTTAAAGGAGCTCTTAGCTGCATGTAATGTCTATCCTTGAATCTCTCTGCTGCCATGTTTTTTAGAGTCTCATATGTCATATCATAAGAAATTATGCCGCGTTCTTTGAATAGAGCAAATTGTGCATTAAGAGATTCTTCTATGGATGTACTTGTAGTTCGGATTTCTCTAATCTGATTTTTGAAATCAGCCCAGTCTGATTGGGTAAACTCCAATACTTTTTTTACTGCTCTGTCGCCTGTTAAATCCCAGAAATATACAGTTATTTTGTTTGTGTCACTAACCTCAGCAACACTTCCTATTGCTGGTGTTATTATCAATCCAGCGAAGAGAAGCAGTGCTATACAAATTTCAAGTCCTCTTCTTTTCATAATAACCTCCCTATGAGTTTAAATGGACTAGTAGTACTTAGATGTTTTGCATAATAACCCTCTTTGGTTATATGGTTGTTAATACTTTCAATGTGCCCATCAACAACTCTATTTATCCATGCTTGTATACCATTTTTGAATGAACCTGTTTCCATATAAACCTCGTAAAAACCAGACTGCGATAATGCAGACAATAAAAAACACGTTAGTTGATCGTGGTAACCTTGTTTTTGAGTCAGGTACAGGTTCTGGTAAAACCATTTGTGCACTTACTTCTACGCTTGAGTTTGCTATTGAGAACAACAAAAAAATCATTTATACGACTCGTACAAATGCTCAGCAGAAACAGGTTATAATTGAGCTTAGAGCTATCAGGAAAAAATTAAAAACTGGTAAAGAAAAGGTTTTTGGTGTTGGTATACAGGGGCGGGCAAACATGTGTATTCTTGCTCGTAACGACCCTGAGCTTTCTAGGGGTACCGCTGATGAGCTTTCAAAGATTTGTTCGAGTGAGAAAAAGAAGGCAAGAACAGCTGGTAGGAAAAAAGACAAGGGCTGTGTTTATTATAGGAATTTTGTTGTTGATAAAGAAAAAGTTGAGAACATTGTTGGTTGGACTAAGAAGAATCTTCCAACAGCTGAGGAGTTCATAGAACTTTGTGAAAGGAAAAAGATTTGCCCGTATGAGGTTAACAAGCTTTTGGTTCGTGATTCACAGCTCGTTGTTGTCCCTTATGTTTATGTTTTTGATCCTATGATTCGTAACATGTTTTTTGATTGGTTGTCTGTGTCTGAGGAGGATATGATTCTTGTTGTTGATGAGGCGCATAACCTCCCTGATTATATCCGTGATTTGTTTTCTGCTCAGCTTAGCACATGGATGCTCAACAGTTGTATTTTGGAGGCTGAGAGACATGGTGATCCTTCTCTAGCTGGTGGCAAGGTTTCTGTCTCTGATTTCTGCAAACTACTAATCAGTATCATCAACGATATTAGGGATACTTATGTTTATGAGGTGCTTGAGAACGGTCTTAGGAAACTACCGGTTGAGAGGAATGATGCTTTTATTCCTTCTCATGAGTTTGAGACCGAGGTGTTTTCTAGACTAGGTATAACTAGCAAGACTTTTCATGACATCATCGGTGATCTTATAGCGTATGGTGAGAAGATACGTGATTACAAAGAAAAAGAGGGTAGCCTACCTCGTTCTTATCTTCATAAACTTGGTTTGTTTTTGGATTTCTGGTTCTCACTTGAGATAGATCAGTATGCTAAGCTCGTGGTTGATGACTCTGATGGTAGAAACCCGCGTATAGAGGCTTTTTGTTTGGATCCTAGTGTTGGGACCGATATTATGAAGGTTTTTCATTCAACGATTCATATGTCTGGTACGTTGGAGCCTCTTGAGGAGTACCGTGACTCTATTGGTCTACCTGAGGATACAAGGCTTGTTGCTTATCCTTTGCCTTTCCCACTTGATAATAGGCGCGTGTTTTTTGTTCGTGATGTTACAACAAAGTATGATGAGATAATGAAGGATAAAAAAATTATTCCACGGTTACGTAAGTATATTGTTGATATCTGTAATAGTTTTTCTAGGAACACCATGGTGTTTTACCCTAGTTTTGATATATTGTCAACTTTTTTACATGATGGCATTAAACATGATATTAAACGTGGCCTCTATGTTGAGGAGCAGGGGATGTCGCAGTCTGAGCTCATGGATATAGTATATGATTTCAAACAGTCTGGTTACAAGAAAACAAAGGCTGCTGCCATGTTTTCTGTTATTGGTGGTAGGGTTAGTGAGGGTATGGATTTCCCTGCTGAGGAGCTTGAGATAGCTGTGATTGTTGGTATACCCTATCCGAAGCCTACTGCTCGTCAGCGTGGCTTGCAACAGTATTATGAGACTAAGTTTAGGAAGGGTTGGGAGTACACGGTTGAGGCACCAACTGCTCGTAAACTCTTGCAGTCTATTGGTCGTCTTATTCGTGATGAGAATGATCGTGGTGTAGCAGTTATTCTTGATAGACGTGCACCCAGGTTCAAAAAATATATTAAGGATCTTACAGAGTCAAAAAATCTGATAAAGGATATTGATAGTTTTATGAAAAAATAATGTGAAAACGGTTGATGAGGTTTTTAAGAGACGGCGTTCACGCAGAGGATTGCGACTTGCGGCTACCTTTGGGATTATTATTATTTTTGTAGTCGTTGGGGTCGCATATGTTTTCATCTCGGTTCTTGATCTTGATAGCTTCATCGGTCCGGCAGGCATTTCAGGGACTTGGGAAGGCTCAGGCACTTTTACAAACGGTGGTATTAATTGTGGTAATCCTGCCTGTAGATATGTTGGTACTATGAATCCACCCTCTGTGATTCTTCAACTTCAACAGAATGGAAATTATGTCTTTGGTACAGTTACGATCAATATTCCTGATTCACAAGTTCAAGAACTTGTTTCAGGGGCTGGTTGTACTGGATTTCACAATTCAGTAAGCGATATTAATAATGGTATTTTAAGTGGCACCCGTCTCACATTTATGGATGACGGGGGAAACATATGGACATTGAATTTCCTTAGTAACCTCTGTCAGGGTACTGTTGGTAGCAACGCGATTGGCTGTACTGGTTTAGAAGGAGATGTATCTTTAAGCAAGAAATAGCTAACTATTTTTATTTCGGCAAAAGATTTGGTATCCCATCTTCTATAGGGTAAGTACATTTACATTTTTTACAACTAAAAATCCCACTAATAATCTCCCTTTTTTCCTCTTTTTTAACAACTAGCTCTAAATCACCCTTGCATGTCGGGCAGCAGAGGATACCCAATAAATCCCGTTTCATAGAAGATACATATAGAAATTTATGCTAATAACCCTTTTTCTAAAAAAAACCTAAAACGTTTTTTTATTGTAGTATCTCAACTAGTCTTTTACAGTTTTTCACAGCATATGCATTAAAATCGTTGTTAAAATAGACAAAAACATCTTTAACTTCAAGTTTTTTAATCTTCTCAGCCCACTCAATTAGCTCTTGTTCACTATAGTTGTAGTTGTACCATCTATCTTTACCATGGAACCTTACATACCCGAAATCAGCAGTAGAAACTACATCATCGGGTAGCCTCGGAGCGGAGACTATGCAAAACCCGACGTTGTTTTCCTCCAACACCTTGTAAACATCTTTATCATACCAAGAAACGTTTCTGAACTCTATAGCATTCCTCTTATTTTTATCCAGTTCACAAACAAAATCTTCTAGGAGTTTAACATCTTTCTTCATAGAGGGATGAAACTGGAATAACACGCATCCTAGTTTTTCTTTTAACAAATCAGCGTTTTTATAAAAAATCTGTAGTAAATCATCAATGTTTCTCAGTTTCTTCACATGGGTAATCTGCCGGTTTGCCTTCAAAGTAAAACTAAAACCAGTATGGGTTTTATTATACCATCCTTTAACCACATTCGGAAAAGGAAAACGGTAGAATGTAGCGTTAACCTCCACAGAGTTAAAATGTTTAGAATAGAAAACAAGCCAATCACTTCTATCCAGGTTACTAGGGTAGAAATCACCTACCCAATGGTTATAAGACCAGCCTGAGCACCCAAAATAATAGTTCATCTATCCCCCAGATACATAACCCTTTTTTTACCAAGATCAGCATCCCAGACAAAAGCCCAATCATCATCAGTACTCTTCCTAATCTCCTCTATGTTCTGCATATAGTTCTTAACCTGAGAATCCATGAGATCAGCCTGATGAAGTACACATGCCTCAATAGTTTTAGGCATACGAGGTGAACCCCACTCGTACTTACCATGATGACTAAGTATCATGTGGCATAGATGATTCTCCAAACCTTGGTCAAAATCCTTTCCCTTCTTTTTCAGCTCAGCTATCTTCTCGCGAATCCAACGATCACCCATAACTATATGACCAATAAAGTTACCCTCCTCTGTTTTATCAACCGCAGCAGTATACTTATACTCCTTTAATTTACCGACATCGTGTAGTATCGCACCAGTTATAACCAAGTCCTTGTTTATACCAGGGTACATCTCACAGATATTCTCACATAAACGTATCACACCAACAGTATGCTCAAGGTTTCCACCAACATAGTTATGATGATGTGTCATAGCAGACGGAGCATGGGTATACTCTTTAACAAACACAGGGTCATCAAAAAATATGTCCAACAGGTTCCTTAGTTGCACGTTCTCAACTGTTTTAATCTCTTTCTTTATCTGCTCAAAAAACTCTTTAATCTTATCCTCCTCTAAGGAGGGTATAAAATCACTGGCATCGTACTCATTCATGCCGCATCTACGCAGACCACCAGTTGCTTCATTAATTGATATCTGCAACCGGTCCTCATAAACCTCAACATAACCAGACCTTATCTGAACCACGTCACCTATCTTGAAACTCTCAAAAAGCCTTCTAACCCTCTCTTTGTTTTCGCCACCCCAGAACTTCACACCAATCTCACCGGTCTTGTCAACAGCAACAAAATCAAACCAAGTCCCCTTCTTATAAGCACGTGGCGGGTTCTTAGTTTTAACAGCAAAAAAATCATTAACAGCATCCCCCTCACGAAGGTTCTCAATGAACTGTTCTTTTTTACGTCTACCAACATCAGCCTGTATCATAGTCTGCTCATCCTGCTTTTTATCATAACCATATATATCAGTCATATCCAATGTTCCCCCAAAGGATAAACCAAATAAATGTAAAATATCTTATAATCTCATAGTTTATACGTTTTTCCTTCCTTAACCAACCTGGTTTTTATACCAAGTTTCCTAAACATACCAGGATGAGTAGTATGAATCGGATACAACACACCAGGTTTAACTGTTTTGATCAGATACCTCAAATCAGAGCCGTTTATATGACCAGAGCAATGAGACTGAACAAAACGTAGATCAAAAAACTTTAGCCAGTTCATCATACGCTCATAAGATATCTCCATCTCCTCATTGAAAGGCTCAGACAAAGAATGAACGTAAACACCACCATACGGTTTTAAATCAACGAGCATATTAAAGTAATAGAAATTTAAAGCCACCATATAAGAAGCAGGTTTTTTTGTTATATCCTCAGCAGTAACAACATTAGGGTAATTTAACCTGCATCTTATGTACTGATCAGTGTAATCCTCATCAATATAAGTACCAGTTAGCCTCTTTGGTTTAAGAAGCAAAATGTTTTCATCCTTACTATCTGGTGCTTTTAGTTTCTCATCCTTATGATACCTCTCTAAAAAACAAGCGTGTTTGAAACTTATCACAAGCTTTTTACCCAAGTCTTTTGCAACCCTATAAAAGGTAGTAAACCTATCAACGTCTTTGAAGTTAAAATCAACTATTGAGAGTTTTTTACAATTCATTAACTCTTCTTTTGATTTCTGATAAACCTTTTGTTCAGATTCATCTGTTTTACCTTGATCAACACGTGTTCCTTCTGTAATCATAGCAACTGGTTTTGCCTCCTTTGCGACATCAATAAAATCATCTGTCATACTGGAATGAAGACCATGCATACGAAGATCACCAGTATAAACCACAGCCCCCTCTGAGGTATATATCACAAAAGCGTATGCACCAGGTACCGAGTGATCAACATGAACCGGCTCAATCTCCAGCGAACCAATATTTATCTTTTTACCAGTTCTAAAAGTTTTAAACATTCTCTTGATTGGCGGGTTCTTATAGTCACACCTCCGTAGTGGTCTCACCCTGAAATCAATAACCTCATTCTCAATATCACGTTGACTCTGCTCAGCAACAGCTTCAAGAATACTTTTACATGTTTCACCACAATAAACAGGTATATCCTTATGAAGAAACGATATGTAATTAGCATGATCTGCATGGGCATGAGACAAAAGAACACTATCAATCAACGGATCTTCTGCTTTACGTCCATAATGCTCCAGCAAATCCTCCCTATAAACACCTCTTATGTCTGGTAAAAGTTTCATAGTAAGAAAATCACCGATACCATTAGCAGTCCTAGGCGTCAGAAACTCCTCAAAATACTTGCCTCTACGGGAGAAACTCAAACCAAAATCAATGAATATATTTGTATCCCTATCTTCAAGTAGTACTTTGTTTCCGCCTATCTCTTTTACTCCCCCGTAGAATGTAAGCTTTACCACGTATAATCCACCGTTATGTTTCTTTAGAACAAAAACCGCCTAGATAAAGTTTATCAAAAAGGAAAAAATATGGAGGGAGAGGAGAGATGGGAGTCTTATTTATCTTTTTGTTGGGCTAGATATCTTGCTCTTTGTCCAACTACGAACAGTTTCGCTATGAAGGTGATTTCGTTTGCTTCTTCTTTGCTTGATACCTGTCCAACTATCAACATGTTTTTTTCCAATTTAATATTTGTTTGTTTTGCTTATAAAGCGTTGTTGTACAAATGTTACCTAAATTTTTTTAAGCAATTATTAAGAATTTTTTCATCTGTAAAGATGACATGTTAAAGTTGCCTCGCCTCTCAGATAAGAGAGGTGAGATAGATGAACTATGTAGGATTAGATA
>JARYMC010000014.1 GCA_029907305.1 Candidatus Thermoplasmatota archaeon | reverse complement strand
ACAATTTATAATATTTTAATTATGCTAGGACACTAGGAAAAGTTGCTGTATTGAAAAAAATTGTATTAAATGTTGCATAGAAACAGATATGATTCTATCAAACAATGATGTAAAAAGAATAAATAAAATGGGGTTTGGAACTAAGTTTTTTGTTACCCAGAAAAATGGTTGGATGCACTTAAAAAACCAAGGTGGTAGATGCGTTTTTCATGATAGAACAAAATGTTTGATTTATAGAAGTAGACCAGATGGCTGTAGATTGTATCCTGTGATATTTGATATGGAGAGAGGATGTGCTGTTTTGGATAATGATTGCCCTTACAAAGATGAATTTAGACTCTCAAAATCAGAGGTTAAAAAATTGTATGATGTTATTTCTAAAATTAAATATGAACAAGCCAAAAGATAGTTATTTTTTATAAACTCTAATAAAGTTCTCTATACTTCGGTCATAGGTTTTCTCAACAGCATCTGGGAAAAAACAAGCAGGCAACTCATTTCTACTTCTATGATATCTCAAGCATTCACAGCATATGCCTTTTTTGCTACAGGGATAGCTGCAGTTACAATTATTCTTGTTTTCTTTTACATTACATTCCTTCATAAAAAATCACATATACATGTTATTTACCAACTAGTTTTTTAAACTCTTTTTCATCTATGATCTTTAACCCAAGTTTTTTTGCTTTCTCATATTTTGAGCCAGGTTCCTCGCCAACAACAACATAGTCAACATCTTTGCTAACAGAAGAGGTTACTATTCCTCCTTTTTGTTTAACGAGCTCAGATGCATCAGGTCTAGAAAGAGACCGCAAACCACCGGTGAATACAAATTTTTTACCTCGAAGAGGCAGCTCTTCTTTCTTTTTAACCTCCTTAGTTTGAACACCAACTTCTTTAAGTTTTTTGATTAGCTCCCTGTTTTCCTCAGTTGCAAAAAACGTTGCGATAGCCTCGGCTGTTTTTTCACCGAGACAAAAAATCTGATTCAGTTCTTCTGCGCTAGCCTCTGCAAGATCATCGATCGAATCATATTTAGAAGCAAGAACCTGTGCAGCGTATTTACCAACATGTCTTATACCAAGAGCATAAATAAGCCTGGATAAACTCCGATGTTTACTTTGTTCTATGGAATCTAGGAGGTTCTGCGCAGATTTATCTTTAAAACCTTCTAATTTGAGTATATCCTCTTTTTTAAGTCGATACAGATCAGATATGTTGTCAATAATTTTTTCATCAAGCAGTTTATCAATGGTTGATTCGCCGAGATGCTCTATATCCATGGCATCACGTGAGGCATAATGTTTCAAACGCCATTTCAGACGAGCAGGGCAATAACGATTTGGGCACCTAACTGCAACCTCGTCTTCGCTACGAACAACATTTGTTCCGCATACAGGACATTTTTTTGGTATAATCTTTCTTTTCTCCTTGCCGGTTCTTTTTTCTTTTATGCTTTTTACAACCTGCGGTATAACATCACCGCTGCGTTCAACCAAAACTTTGTCACCAACCCTTATATCCTTTCTTTTAAGCTCATCAAAGTTATGTAAAGTAGCCCTAGAAACAGTTACCCCACCAACCTGAACAGGCTCTAACACTGCCACTGGTGTAAGTGTACCGGTTCTACCAACCTGAACAACAATATCATTCAACTTGGTTGTGGCCTGTTTTGCAGTGAATTTAAAAGCATTAGCCCACCTAGGATGCTTTATTGTTTCCCCAAGCTGTTTCTGTTGAGCTAAAGAATTAACCTTCAAAACAGCTCCATCAATCTCATAATCAAGTTTTTCACGTTTTTTCTCTAATTCCTCACAGTACTTTATAGCAGCCTCTATATCCTTAACTTTTTTAATCAACGGGTTAACACGAAAACCAGCTTTTTTCAAAGCCTCCAAAGCCTCTTCATGTGTACTAAAATTTTTGTCAGAATAAGAAATAAAATAAACAAAAATATCCAACGGCCTTGATGCAACAACCCTTGGATCAAGCTGCCTAATAGAACCAGCTGCTGCATTACGAGGGTTAGCAAAAACCAGCTCACCCTTTTTTTCTTGTTCTTTATTCAACTTTTTAAAACCATCAATAGGAATATACACTTCACCACGGACCTCAACATTATTCAAAACATTTCCCCTAAGCCTCAATGGTATACTACGAATTGTTTTCAGGTTAACAGTTATATCATCACCCCTAAAACCATCACCCCTAGTAGCACCCCTCACAAAAACACCGTTTTCATAGAGGAGCGCAACCCCCACACCATCTATCTTAGGCTCAACAACATACTCAACATCCCCAACGTTTTTACGAACACGCTCATCAAACTCACGTAACTCATCGTGCGTGTATGCGTTATCAAGAGAAAGCATAGCAACCTTATGTTCCACAGATACGAACCCTTCAACCGGTTCTCCACCAACCCTCTGCGTAGGAGAATCAGGGGTGATAAGATCAGGGTACTCAGCCTCAAGCTTCTCAAGTTTTTTCAACAACTGATCAAACTCATAATCAGAGATAACAGGATTGTTCTCAACATAATACATATAATTATGATAATTGATTTGTTCACGCAGTTTTTCTATCTCTTTCTTAGCCTCATTTTTGTTCATAAACCTTTATCCACACCCAAGTATTTTTTCTATTTCCTTTAAAGAATATGTGTTTAAAATATCTTTTTTTTCTAGCCATCCTCTACGCGCCGTAGCAATACCAAAACGCATAAAAGATAGATGGTTAACGCTATGTGCGTCAGTACCTAAAACAAATCTTAAACCCTTTTCCTTAGCGAACTTAACATGAAGGTCATCAAGGTCAAGACGATCAGGGAAAGAATTAATCTCAAGAAACGTCCCGGTTTCCTTAGCTTTATCAATTATACTTTCAACATCTACTTCATAGGGATCACGTCTACCAATGAGACGCCCTGTTGGATGCGCAAGAAAATCAACATATTCATTCTCCATACCCTTGATTATCCTACGAGTCATATCTTTTTTATTCATCTTGAAACCAGTGTGAATACCAATGTAAACAAAATCAAACTTTTTAAGAACCCTGTTGCTATAATCCAGTTTACCATCAGATTTTATATCACATTCAGTACCACAAAGAACCCTAAAATTTGAGAGTTTTTTATTTATTTTATTAATTTCATCGATCTTTTTCTCAATTTTTTCCTCAGAAACACCATTAGCGATTTTAAGTGATTGAGAATGATCAGTGATTCCAACAAAGGTGTAACCCATTTTTTTTGCATAACCCGCTATTGTTTCTACAGAATCGTTGCCATCACTCCAGATGGAATGAACATGGAAATCCCCGGCTATGTCATTGTACCCAACTAGTTTTGGCAGCTTCTTTTTTTTCGCCGCCTCAATTTCACCACGATTCTCTCTAAGCTCTGGTTCAATGTACTGTAAACCAAGTTTTTTGTATATCTCTTTCTCATCTTTACCAGCGATGTATTTGTCAGTTTTTTTGTCAAAAAGACCATATTCATTAAGCTTGTAACCCTTCTTTATAGCTATACTACGCATAGCTACGTTGTGTTCCTTTGAGCCTGTGAAATATTGAAGTGCAGCGCCATAGCTTTCCCTGTTTACAACCCGGATGTCAACCTGAAGGTTATCCTTTAGAATCACACTAGTTTTTGTTGGCCCCTTCATAAGCACGTTTTGAACATCTTTGTATTTCACAAAATGATCCATAACATCATCAGGACATTTTGATGAGGCAAGAATATCCAGGTCGCCGATGGTTTCTTTCATTCTGCGTAGACTACCAGCGAGACTAACACAATCAATTTTTTTACACTTCTTAAGATAAGCCAAATAACTGTTTCCATCATCATATGCGACATTTAGTAGCACACGTCCACTGGTTTTTTCAAGGAGCTGTATACCACGAAGGATATTCCTCTCGGTTATCTCACCAAAACCATCAAGCTCACGCAACTTACCCGCCAAGCATGCTTTTCTAAGTTTTTCAATACTTGTTATACCAAGTTTATTATACAAAGTAGAAACCTTTTTAGGGCCAAGACCAGGGATTTCTAACAAAGCCAACAAACCCTCTGGCATCTCCTTTTTAAGTTTTTCAAAATACTCAAGTTTACCGGTCTCAACAATCTCCTTAATCTTTTTAGCAAGCGCCTCCCCAACACCTGGTATAGCCTGTAGTCTATCCTCTTTTGCAACAACCTCTATATCCTCGTCTAAAACCTCTATATTCTGCGCAGCTGTCCTATATGCCCTTGTTTTAAAAAAAATCTCTCCCTTGATATCGAGTAGATCCGCAATTTTATACAATATATCAGCGACCAACTGATTTTTCATGAAAAACAAACTCAACTTCTTTTTCCAAGATAAATTATAACCTTTACCTCATCACCATCTTTTAAACCTAGTTTCTCACGTAGATAATAAGGTGATATGAACTCCAAAATATTAGAATAATGACTACGCACTGGTAAAACAATTGCGCCCCTAACACCATTTATCTCAGCATTAAAACATCTAACACCACCAAAAGTACGATCCCTGTCCCTAAACTCATCCACAGTTATAGCATTGTACTCCTTCAATAATCTAAGCTTGTTACGCTCAATGTAGCTGATTTCAACATTCAAAGTACCAGGATAAGGTATAAAACCTAGTTTCTCTTTGAATTGACTAATATAACCATTCTGCTCAGTATAATACCGGCCCTCACCCATACCAGATACAACCCTACCAATGAAATGAATCTCATCTGTTAAATCAAAAATCTGTTTATAACTAAGGTACTCCTCCTGAAGAGCATCAACTCCGGCATCAGTGATCTGAATAATCTGCTTCTTCACACCGAACTCCCTAGTTATCAAACCACTATGATCTAACTCAAGAAGATACCGAGAGGCTGTCTGCTGACTTGTTTTAAGCTGTTTAGCCAACTCAAGAGAAGAAACCTCAATCTTATTTCTTGTAGCACCAAGCAAGGCAAGCTCCTTCAATGTTTGCAAAATGTAAGGCTTCATAAATCAATCCTCAATTCTCATCCTCTGATACTTTTAACTAATTTTTCTCCTTCCTCAGTAAAAACATATTTATTACCTTTTTTCAACAAAACCCCGCCCCTAACAAAATCATCAATAACCTTATCAACTACAGGTAGGACGATGTGATGCTTTTTCGCTATGCGCCTTATATCAGATTCACCAGATGCAAGCTCATCAAAGATTGCTCTACGGTACTTGTTTGATAGGATGTATCCTTCGTCCATACAGTTTTACACCAACATATTAATTTATAAGTATCACATAAAGCTTTTCAATTATTATGCTCAAAAATATACCTAAAGTGCTGAGTTCAAAAGAGTTACTGGATTTATGTTTTAGGAGAGCCAGTAAAATACAAATACATGATAGAAACGCGCTATACAAGAAAAAAAAGACAATAATCGCTGGAATTGACTCATTTACGACAGACATCACCTCGCATCTAGAGAGATATGTGAAAGAGTTTCCTTCAATCGAACAACTACCAATGTTCTACCATGATATATTATCTATAAAAATTGATATTAACAAGCTAAAAAAATCCCTTGGTGCTGTTGATTGGGCTAGAAAAACCTGTAACAAAATTTACCTGAAACAGGTTAAATCTCTTAGGAGATCTTTAGACATTGATTTTTTGGTAGCTAAACAAAAAGAGATCTATGGTAGGATATCATCTGTTGTAAAACAAATAAGCAAAGACCTAGATGTGCTTTCGAAGGCGCAGGCGATTATAAGCGGTTTACCAGAGATACAGGATTTACCAACGATTGTTATAGCAGGTTACCCTAATGTAGGCAAGTCTTCTTTGCTTAGGCGTCTTTCTTCTGCTAAACCAGAGGTTGCCCAGTACCCATTTACAACAAAGGAGATACATGTCGGCCATATAGAAAAAAAAGAGAGGCATGTAACAAAAAAATATCAGGTTATTGATACACCTGGTCTTTTAGATAGGCCATTATCCAAGAGGAATAATATAGAGAAGCAGGCGATCGCGGCTTTATCAAATCTTGCTGACCTTATAGTATTTATTTTAGATGCATCTGAGACTTGTGGTTATTCTTTAGAAGACCAGAAAAGTTTGTTGTCGAAGGTTAAAAAAATGTTTAACAACGCGCCTATGATAATAGTTGAAAACAAGGCTGATATCAAAAAAACCGGTTTGGGTGATATCTCTTTATCCTGTGAAACCGGTGGAGGAATAGATTGTCTTTTAGAAAAGATATTCCATATTTTAGATGGAAAGTAAAAAAAAGAAAAAGATGAAGTTTTTTATGTTTTTTTCTTTCTCATTTTTGTTAGCATTAGAACTATGATTATTATCAGTATGAATGCTAGTATTATCATTATGATTATCTGGGTCATTGGGAATAGGGTTACGCCGATTGTTTCTAATGGTGACTCGCCTATGTTACCTGCGAAATCAGAGATTCTTGTTTTAAACTGGTAGTATCCACTGCCATCTTTGGCGTTGAATTTCCAATTAAATGGTTTTTCTGTTAGTTTTTTGCCAACCAATGTCCATTCACCCCAGTTTTTGTTGTCCGCTGAATACCTATAGTATAATTCCACGCTTTTTATGTCAATGTCATTTATGGTAGCGGATATGTTGAATTCATCATCCCAGTGCCACTCTGAAAAATCAGATAGATCTAGATAAGGTTTTGAGACGGTGAGGTCTTTAATTATCTTGGCTGCCTCGGAGTTATCTGGAGTAGTATAGACATTTCCGCAGAAATCTGTGAGTCTGAAATATATATAATATGTTACGGTCTCATTTAGTGAATCCCACAATGTTCCTGTTAGGTTCCACTCACCGCTATATGAGGGGAGATCGATGTTATCTTTAATCATAGTCCATTCGTTTAATCCTTGGAAGTTTAGTCTATATTCAACCGATTTTAATTTGTAATCATCCTCAAATTTTATTGAAAAATTCCTTGGTTCGTTGAAGTAATATCCATCTTTGTTGAAAGCTGGGTCTTTGTTGAAAACTGGTTTATAAGGTTTGTTTCTATCGAAGGTAAAAGTCGCTTCAATCTTCTTAGTTTGATAATTTTCTATGTTTCCAGCGTTGTCTGTTGCTCCACTACAAAACTCGTAGTTTCCACTCTTTGTAACATTAAATAACCACGTATATGGTGTTGTTGAGAGTGGTTTGTCATAAATCGTCCAATATGTGTCACCACTTATTCTATAGTATAATGTCACATTTTTTATGTCGCTTTTATCATCAGTTGCATTAACTGTTATGTTAACTGCTCTGTTGTATTTAGATGAAAAACTACCATTTATTTTTGAAGAGGGCGGCACAGTATCTTTCTGGAAATTTTTGAAAAACGAGGCGTTGTTTCCAGCTAGATCTTTTATGTAAAACCTTATGCTTTTAAGCTCGGCCATGTCACTAATGTTTAGTTTTGATATGTTTGCTGTTAAACTTTGTTTTACTTTTGTTCCATCTGTTCCACTACATTCAGGGATAAACCATGGTGATGTCACGGTCTTATTTGCTTTTGATGTATATTCTATCTGGTATCTCGCTGAACTAACACTCAAGCCTGGGTAGGTATCTATGACTTTTATTATGCATGTTGGTGTGTTTGTGTTGATCCAGCCACCTGGTATGAAGGTTTCTTCTTCGAAATCAGGTGGGGTTGTTTCAGATGACCATGTGACACTCCATTCCTGTAATGCTGGGTTTTGTGATTTGTCTTTCCTTGTTAACTCTGCGCGGAGGCGTATAATACTCTTTTTAATGTAATCTGAACTAGATATATCATCATTGTTTTTGACAGATCTCAAGAAATTATAATCATCATCTAGGATACTAAAAGTGATAGAGCTACTTGTTGTGTTAGTAAACGATGCTTTGAAACTACTCCACCATCTACCAGCTGGGAGAAATATAGGATTTGATATTACAACAGCTTTTTGATAAGTTGTATAATTCCCTATGCTGCATATTCTTCCACTGAAAGTATTTATTTCATCTGTTACACTAACATATAAAACACCATTAGCGACTATGGGTGAGGCTAGTATGTATGTTAGAGCTAGTAACTCTGGGTCCTTTATATCACAGTTATAGTTCCATAAAGTCTTTCCGTTGTTCTTGTTGAGTGAATAAACCATCCCATTTATTGTTGCAACATATAGGTTATCAGATGTTACAACTGGTGATGTACAAGAATAGGTTGGTACTACACCAAATAAATTCGAAGACAAAGAAGCATTCCATTTCTCTACGCCATCTACAGTATTTAATGCATAGATTTTTCCATCAGGTGATGTAACATATAAAATACCACCATCAACCGCTGGTGTTGAGGTTGCCATAAGGTTATAAAACTTTAGTCCCTTTGGTAGGTTTTCAAACGCTGGTACTTTTTCTGCGAGTGTTTTATTCCATAGTATCTTACCGGTTTGCTGGTCTAATGCAACGACTTTTACGTCACCTGTAACATATGGTAGCTTGATTTCCTTTACAACAACAAAAACTTTATTCTGATAAACCGCTGGTGATGCTCCGCCGATTAAACCAACCTTAACCTTCCAGATTAATGCACCTGTTTCTTCATCAAACGCAAATAGATTGTCACCATATATGTTGTCGCATCCTACGAAAACCATACCATTGCCTATAGCTGGTGTAGAAAAACTACCTGCAGGTAATGTGTAGTCCCAGATTTTTGTACCATCAGCAATATTCAGAGCAATAACCTTGTTGTTTCCCCCAATTAAAGAAGACAAGAAGGATATCAAAGGAGTAGTCAAGGGCATGCCATCCCAGGAGGTCACAAAGACTTTATCGCCAGAAACAGTTGGTGAAGATGAATAACATATGTTTCCATCTCCAAACGTGTAACTCCATTTTTCTTGTTTTAGGTTGGATTTATTTAATGCAACAACCTTATTCGACGCGTTAATCTCACTGGTTGCAACGATAACAAAATTGTTTGCTACTGCAACAGACCCATCGACTTTATACAATGGATCACTTCTATCATAAGGTGATAATTGACTTCCTTTTTTACTGAGTGGTACTGTTGCATTAAAAGAACAAATCGTGTTATTGACTGGGGAAGCAATATATATCTTACCATCACTCAGAACAGGACTACGGAATCCGCCACCGACTGTCTTCTTTTTTGTACTCCAATAAAGCTCTGATTTCTGTGGACCGTAGCCTTCATATGAACGTCTATTCTGGGGTGTTCTACCAAAAACAGGCCAATCACTAGAAGAATCACTGATTTTTATGTCTCCTCCGATGATTTCTGCACCCAGAAGTTCATCTATTCTAACATCTGTAGAGAACTTATCTTTGAATGTATTGCTTTCTGTTTGCCATGTTAAAGCCCAACTATATAACTTTGGTGTCACAGATAAATCACTGGATTCAAGAACAGCCTTTAATCTGATACTTTTATACGAAGTTGCGCTCAATGAAGATAAATCTATCTGAGAGGTTGTAAAACCTTTAGAATTACCAGGTAAACTAGTGATAACGTTCTTTTTTGAGTCTAATACATGTATCTTAATTGAGGCGTCATTGCTTGTCCTTAATCCTTTCCATACTATGCTCTCCCATCCTTTGAGTGTGTCTGGTTTAATTTCTCTTGAAATAATCCATCCTTTTTCTACAAACCCATATTTTGTGGTAACTGTTAAGTTGACGTAGTCAGTTGTTAATATAGTGGTTTCACCATTTACTTTAGGTATTGCAACAACTAAAAAATCAATGTACCCGTCATCGCTAACGAATTTGGTGTTATTACTCGTGAAAGATATGCTTATTGGATCAGCATAATCATAATATACTGGACTACCTTCTTGTGTCCATAACCCCACAATATTTTTAATAAGATAATTCCAGACGTAAAGCTTTACACTGGCAACATTTGCATCTGTTATTTTACTACCATAGAACCAGTTAAATGTGAACTCATTTATGTTATTTTTATTCTGTCCGATTTTAAACCTGAAGTGATGGACTGGAGAGAATGTACGTGTTATGTTAAAGGTCTCTAAATCAAGATATCTACCCTCTGTTCGTACAACTACGTCATCTTTTTTCTTGATTTTGTTATATTCGGATTCAAGGCTGATTTCACCTACCAGATTTCTAGGTCTTATCAACTGGTTTTCTTCACCAGATATAAAAGTTAAATCGGACGTCCATGCATTTGTTTTGTTATCATTAAAATCGTAGTAATACTTGTTTGTTCCAGATCTTAATGTGATTAACCCTGGAGAAAAATTATAATTATAGGATTCTGACGTATCTATCCCATTTTGGTCTACAAACATATCATACCATATTCCATCATAATCATATTTTACTGGATCAGAACTCACATTTGTTGAAAAGGTTAAATTAAGAACCAGCAGTAATATTATCCATGCGATAATCGATTTTTTATTTACTCTATCTATTTTCATATTAACGTTCTCCAATACATGTAATTGCTTATCCCTTTAATTATATCTTTTATATAACTAAACAAAGTTTTTATAGAGAAATCTAGATATAAATACTTTACGGTATATCTTTACAATTTTACAAGTTATAGAACTGTTTTTGCTATTTATTTTTGTTATATTTAACTAAAACATGTAGATCCATCACATTTGTACCAGTAGAACCAGTGATCAACAAATCACCCAACCTTCTAAAAAACTCGTAAGAATTATTGTTTTCTAAAAATTTTTTTGGATCAAGGTTTTTTTTATTTGCTCTATCTATTGTATAGCCATCTGCTATAGCACCAGCAGCATCACTCATTCCATCTATACCATCTGTTGCCATACATGCAAAAACCATATCTGAACCTGCTAAAACTTCGATGCCCCCTAAAACCATTTCTTGGTTTCTACCACCTTTGCCATTTCCCTTAACTTTAACCGTGGTTTCTCCACCTGAAACAAAAACAATATCCTCAAAATTTTCATTGTAGTAATTTAATGCTTTATCAACTAAAAACCTACCAACATCTCTTGCCTCCCCAGTTAAAGAGGTGGTCAGCAGCATAGTTTTATATCCTAGCTTCTCTGCTTCTTCAATAGCAGCTTTGCATGCAATCTGGTTGTTTGCGACAATAAAATTAAAAACCCTTTTAAAAACAGGGTTATCTTTTTTTGCTGTCTCAGATATCATCCCTTGTAATCCTTCGTCTAACAGTTTTATAACCGCGGAGGGCATCTTTTCTATCAGATTATATTTCTCTAGAACCTTCTGAGCATCCATGTATGTCGTAGAATCTGGGCAAGTAGGACCTGATGCAATAAACTCTATTGGATCACCAACGATGTCAGATATTATAAGAGAAACCACTTCACATTTACAGTTTTTTACAAGTTGTCCACCTTTTACAAAAGAAAGATGTTTACGTACCGTGTTAATTTCCTTTATGTTAGCACCTGATTTCAACAACATATCATTTGTCTTCTGCAAGTCTCTGAGGCTTATTTTTGGTTTACACAAGAGAGAAGACCCACCACCAGATATCAAAACTATGAACAAGTCGTCTTCATCACAACCATCTATGATTTCTAAAACTTTTTCTGTACCAATTAAACTATCCTGGTTTGGTGTTGGATGACCACCCACAAAGGTAGTAACATATTCACTCGAGGCTTTATGTTTTTTATCATTAGTTATAATAACCCCTTTTTTAACATTTAATGAGTCGCAGACAGCATTTGCCATACCAACACTAGCTTTACCAAAACCAACCAAAAATATATTTTTAAAACCAGTTAAATCAATTTTTTCTTTATCTAGAATAATCTGTTTTCCATCAAACCTTGATTTAACCACTTTATATGGATCAACAGCATCTAAAGAGGCAGTAAAAATATCAAGGACATCCGTTCTTATCCTCCTAAGTTCTGGGGTTTGACCGTTTCTAACAATCTGATCATAGTTTTTAAACAACATAAAACGATTTATTATTTCCCAAACTGTAGCTGTTTCATAAGGTTCTTTCTAAGTTTACGATCACTTGAAAAACCTTTCATCATGCGTTTAGTCATATTATAGTATCTCAAAAGCTCTTTCACATCCTTGTTTTCTACACCTGCACCACGGGCGATACGTTTAATTCTAGAAGAATGAACAATACTAGGATCATTCATCTCCTCATCAGTCATAGAATCCATTATGAACCTGAATTTTCTTAGTTTATTCTGCGTGGTATTCATGTCAACATCTTTTATTTTACCTGAAAGCCCACCAGGTAGCATCTCAGCTATCTTGTTCAAAGGCCCCATACCAGAAAGCATATCCATCTGATCATACATGTCATGTAGGGTGAACTTACCAGACATCAAACGCCGAGCAGTCTCCTCAGCATCCTTTCCTTTGAGGCTTTCCTCTGCTTTTTCCAGCAAAGATTTAATATCACCCATCCCAAGTAAACGTGATATGAAACGCGATGGATCAAAAGTCTCAAAATCACTAGCATGCTCACCAGTGCCAATAAAAACAATTGGTGCACCAACCTCAGCTGCAGCGCTAAGAGCACCACCACCCTTAGCAGTACCATCCAGCTTAGTAAGGATAATACCGGTGATGTCTATGGCGTCATCAAATGCTTTCGCCTGTGGACCAGCCTGCTGACCAACAGCAGCATCCATGACAAGCAGTTTCTCATCTGGTTTGATAACCTTAAAAATATCTTTCATCTCTTTTATCAAATCATCCTCAAGTTTATGTCTACCAGAGGTATCAACTATTATAACATCACAAGCTCTCTGCAGTTTATTTATACCATCCTTAACTACCTTAACAGCATCTTTTTCCTGTTTATCACCATAAAAAGGTACCTCCACTTTCTCAGCGATTTGTTTAAGCTGCTCGTATGCTGCAGGTCTATGTACATCACCAGCAATCAAGGCAGGTCTAAGCCCCTTCTTTTTGAAATATTTAGCAAGTTTACCACACGTAGTTGTTTTACCTTGACCATACAGGCCAACCATCATAATAACCTGTTTTTTAACCGGGATCTCTCTGCATTCACCTAAAAGTTTTACAAGCTCATCATATACAATATGTATAACATGTTCTCTGTTGCTCATACCCGCAGGAGGCTTCTCTTCCAGTGCTCGTTTCTCAATTTTTTTTGATAACTCTAAAACAAGTTTAACATTAACATCTGCTTGCAAAAGAGCTCTTTGTATATCTCGAACTACCTCTTTTATAAGTCTAGAATCAACATAAACCGCATTGGCAATCTTCTTTAGAGTCCCTCTAAGGGAATCCCCTAAGTTATCTAGCACCATTCTCTATTCCTTTTCCTAGATGATATAAGAAGAGGCATTAAAAGATATCGCTATCTCTAACCTTTGTCTTTTGCATCTCAAATTTTATTGTGTAGCAAGCTCTGTTTTTTTAGTTTTCATTAATTGTTGATAATTCCTCAAACTAGTGATAATCTCTGCCCATTCCTCCATGATATTATCAACATTTTTTTTACTCTTAATATAGAAATCTACTAGTTCATCTATCTTCTCAGAAAAAGTAGGTAATGCACGTGACATGTCAGTAACTGTAACAATCCCAACTATCTTATTGTTTAAAATAACAGGCAGTTTCTTTATGTTGTTTTCTCTCATTATTTCTGCTGCTCGCTCTATTGGTGCTAATGCATGAACCGTTTTTAGATTTGATGACATAATATCTCTAATTTTAGTTGTTTTTGGATCCTTTTCCATCAGTATAGCCCTTTCTATAATGTCTCTTTCTGTTACAATTCCAACGAGTATAGGTCCATCCATTACTACTAGACAGCCGACTTTCATTTCTTTGTATTTTTTACATGCATCTAAAACAGTTTCGTTGCAATCTATTGTTACTACATTTCTGGTCATGATTTTTTCAACTAACAACTTTAACCACCTTAGCAACCATTAATGTGATATAGTCTATTTAATCTTTCATTAAAATATTTATTTCTTTGTTTAAAGTCTTTAATTCTATTGACATGCCTTTTTCTAAGAAACATAATATATATATAGCATTGATAGATGGCCGTTAAAAGTTAAGAAAGTTTTAAAACATCTTTTATGCTACACCAGGTTGAGATGTTAAGCAGAGAAGAAGCAGTTGTTTTGCTTAAAAAATATGTTAAAGACGAAAAACTGCTAAAACATTCTATAGCAGTTGAGGCTATATTAAGAGCTGTTGCCAAGAAACTTGTTAAAGACGTGGAATTGTGGGGTTTAACAGGTTTACTTCACGACCTTGACTATGAGTATACCCAAAAGGAACCAGAGAAACACGCTAATCTTTCTGCACAGATTCTAGAAGATTTACTCCCTGAAGAGGCTACAAATGCTATCAGAGGCCATAATTATAAACACACTGATTATCTTCCTACAACTGTTCTAGATAAATCTTTGATTGCTGCAGATGTGGTATCTGGGTTAATCATTGCTACAGCGCTTGTTATGCCTTCAAAAACTCTTGCGGAGGTTAAACTAGAAACCCTGATACATAAGTTTAATGATACATCTTTTGCGCGTGGATGCAGTCGAGCTAAAATTGAGCTTATTCTAGATGCTGGCATAGATGTAGAAGCCTTCTTGGGATTGAGTTTGAATGCATTGAAAGGAATCTCTGATCAACTAGGTTTCTAGGTATTTTTTTATTTGTTTTTACAGAAAAACATTAATATCAACATGATTTTTTGGGTCAGATGTTGTGATACCTGTGTATGAAGAAGATGAAACAAATGAAAAAGGAGAACAAGAAGGAGAATACATAAGATTGCCTTTACCTGATAAAAACAAAAACGAAATGTTTGCTATAGCTGATAGACTAATGGGTGGATCCAGGATTAACGTTATCTGCGCGGATGGTAAATCGAGGATGGCTCGTATACCTGGTAGACTTAAACGTAAACAGAGAGTCAGAGCAGGTGATCTTGTTATTATCAAACCCTGGGATATACAGGATGAGAAAGCAGATATAGTTTTTAGGTATAGACGAACACAGGCTGTTTCTCTCAGCAGACGTGGTTTGTTACCAGAGGAGATAAATGTCTTCTGAGCGTTTTTTAGATGAGAAATGGCTAAAAAAACTTGATAGGGAAATGCAAGTTCTTTTTGATAGAGAAGGTACTGATAGGAAAACACTTGACGAGGTTTTTGATAAACCCACTCTCGACATGTTGGGTAAGTTGATTTCTGATGGAGTTATTGATATACTGGATTTTCCTATATCTACTGGCAAAGAGGGTAACGTCTTCCGTGGTGTTACACCTGACAAAAAATTTGTTGCATTGAAGATATATCGTACATCAACTTCTACTTTTAAGCATATGTCTAATTATATAATAGGTGATCCTCGTTTTAAGGCTGCTATTAAGAACAGAAGAGAAGTTGTTTATGAATGGGCTAAGAAGGAATACAAAAACCTTGAGATCTTGCACGAAATTGGTGTAAGAGCACCCGTACCGATTAAAAGGATAAGAAATATTTTAGTCATGGAATATATT
This sequence comes from Candidatus Thermoplasmatota archaeon, assembly GCA_029907305.1. Taxonomy (NCBI): domain Archaea; kingdom Methanobacteriati; phylum Thermoplasmatota; species Thermoplasmatota archaeon. The sequence continues at coordinate 6,071 of JARYMC010000014.1, read as the reverse complement.
GGTGATTCTAGTATGCCAGCTCCTATGCTAAAAGACGCAGTTCTTATAAACCCTAAAAAAATATTTGATATCTTGATCGATTATATTTTTAAAATGTACAGAAAAGCGGCTCTGATACATGGTGATTTGAGTATGTTTAATGTACTTATGCATAAAAACCGCCCATATATTATAGATGTTGGGCAGGGTGTACTAAAAGAACACCCACTTGCGTGTGATTTCTTAAAAAGAGACATACATAACGTTGTCCATTATTTCAAAAAGTATGGTATCACAGCAAACGAAGAAGAGATATATGACAAAATTATAAAATGTTAATTTGGGTGAGATTATGAGATATCTAAAAATACCGGTTGAAAGAGTAGGTGTTTTAATAGGGCATAACGGCGAGACAAAGAAGCATCTTGAGGATGTCTCAAATGTTAAGATAGATGTTGATTCTCATGAAGGCGAAGTAACCATCGACGAAAAAAATGCTAAAGATCCTTTATTAGTCTTAAAAATCGAAGTTATAATCAGGGCTATCGGTAGGGGTTTTTCTCCGCAGCATGCTATGAAGTTGTTTAGTGATGATTTTGATTTTTTTGTTTTTGATATATATGATTATGTTGGTAAGAAAGAATCCCATGTAAAGAGGCTAAAAAGCAGGGTTATAGGAAGAGGAGGCAAAACAAAGCATGTTTTAGAGGAGATAACTGAATCTAACATATCTATTTATGGTCATACTATCTCTGTTATAGCTGATATTGAGAATATGGATATAATAAAAAAAGCGGTGGATATGCTTTTAACTGGTAGTAGGCATTCAACTGTTTATAGATTCGTCGAAGGTAGTATGAAAAAACTTAGGCTTGAAAGAAGACTCGGGTTTTGACAGGGTAATCTTTTAATATAATACTATATTCTGTTGTACTGTTCTAAGTGGTTGTTTTGCCGTCCTAGCTCAGTTGGTAGAGCACTCGGCTGTTAACCGAGCGGTCGCCGGTCCGAGTCCGGCGGACGGCGTAGTTCTTTCTTGGAGTAATTTAGGTCAAGAGAGAAGATTTCATTTTCAAAATTACCATTTCCTGAGGTGAAAAAGGTTATATCTATACCTAAACAGAGATTAATTTGGCTATAGAGATCAGAATTTTGATTTTGCTACTTAGGGAATTACCCCAAGGAAAACGCCATACCCAACTAAGAGCTGCGGTCCTGCAATTCTATTGATGAAACTATGTTTTCCAAAATTAATGAAAAGCCCCTTAAAATAGAAAGTAGGCACGTTTATCATTAATCCATATTTCCAACAGGGAAAACCAGGACCAAACAATGGCATAAAACGGGCTGTTGCTGCAAAACCTACTCTATGGTGCATAAATATAAGTCTGCGCATCTCACCGAAAAATGATTCATAGTCATAGCGTGGTATCCAGGTCCAACCGAAACCGACACTAATCATTGGCTGACGGCATAATCTTAAATACCATTTTATAAGCTTATCTAAAATTGGAAAGGGAAACGACTGAGACTGAGGACTAGTGGTGCGATTCCACAAGTCATTGATAACATCTGCTATTAATTTCTTTAAATATTCTTTTGGAAAATCGTCTCCTACAGATGCAAAGTTATCGATTGTATCGATTACGTTTTTTAAACCTGTTTCTAAATCCTCTTTCTCTGAAACAGAGATATTTTTGCCATCTGGGCCAAATTCATCTAGTGCATCTTCAGAAATTATTAAAAAATGATGTAATACGAAATTCAAAGAGTTCAACTCGTCTTCTGAGAGCACTATCTGAATTGAGTATTTCTCCCCATTTTCACCTATCACGCTGATGGTTAATTTTTCTTGTTCTGGTAGAGGTTTAGTTGATGCAGATTTAAACGGTTCTTTAGCAACTACGGTTAAACCTGGTAAAATAAGCATCAAAACAACTGTAAGTGGTATTATATTTTTTATTTTCATTTTTCTTCACTCCCCCATTTAGGTGAGGTACTGTATATTCTAATATATATTACTTTTTATATAAACTTATTGGTCTAATTGTCCTATGATGAAAACTCTGTATATATACTTTATAGAACAAACATCCTATGACGAAACAATTAAAAAATGTGGTTTTTTACATCACTTTCATTTTAAAGAAACCGATTGGTTTTTCTCTATTTTTAACCTTTGAAACTTGATATGGTTATTACTCAATTTTTAGTCATTTTTAGTAAAAATAAATTTTATTTAACAGGAGTAAATATGCTTTTGCATATCCAGCTGCTTATGCATCCATAAATTATATAAAACGAAAATATATTGTTATTTTCAAAGCAGGGTATTAATTAAAATTAACTTTAATAAGAAGATAGGGATTGGTGGAATAAGATGGGATGTGAATTCAAAACTAAGGTGAAACTTGATTATATTCAAGATTTTCAGATGATGTTTGAGAGGATGAAGATAGATCGTCCTCGTGAGGCAGCTGTTTACTATGTTACACTTGTTTTGGATAGCCCAAAGGAGTTTTCTGATTTTCTTAAAGTGGCTGAAGAATTGGCTAATATAACGAGGAGGCCTCTTGAAACTGGTCGTGCGTCTTTGTTAAAAAATGGTATCATAGCAAAGGTTTTGTTTTCCAATGATGCTGATGAGGATTTTGGTAGAGAAAGTTATCTTCCTGTTCACCCACGTGCTATATGGGAGGATATTAAAAATGATCTAAAACAGGTTATTGCTGAGGAGACTTTTAGGGCTATAGAGAATCGTTTGGAGGAGTACGGAAAATATTATACCAGCAACTACGAGAAATATGGTATAAAGCTGAAGAGAAGCGGTAATGTCACACTTCAGTATAGTGGTAAATGGATTTTGTACACTGTTTTAAATAACTGTTTGGATAAGAGCAATAATTTGAAGATGCAGGTTGGTGGTGAAAGGTTTTTTGAGGAGCCGTTTATAAAATATTTCAAAAAATTTTTGGACTTAGACACAAAAGTCCAGTTGATAGTTGATACGAAGGTTAATATTGATGCTGCTCGTGAGTTGAAAAAAACATATGGTGATAAGATTGAGATTCGTTATTTTTCTGAGGATGTGTCAGGTACTCTTCGTAACTATGTTTTTGGTAAGGAAATCGCTGTGAATGGTATCAAGATTCTTCCTGAAACAAATGCTGAGCCTTCATATGTTGGTACAGCTTATGTGAACTTAGAGGATATAGAGGTGTTGGATAGTAAATTCAATAGTTTGTGGGATCTAGCTAAACCATTAAAATAAAAATTTTTTTTATTTGAATCTTATAGTCTCAAGGTTCATCGGTGCAGCGGTGTTAACATTCATTTTTTTGTGTATGGTCGAAGAGAGGTCTATGCATTTGGTTTCTTCCCCGTGGCAGAAAATAATTCTCTCTGGGCGTGGGGATATGTTATTCAAATAGTTTATTAGCTGTCTCCTATCGCTATGTCCTGAGAAGCCGTCGCAGGTTTCGACACCCATTTTCATCTGTATGTTAACTATGTTTCCACCAATGTTTAGTGGTATGTCACTCCATCCTTTCTGTATTCTTCTACCAAGAGTGCCCTCAGCCTGGTACCCTACGAAGGCTATCATATTTTTTTCATCTTGTGCCCATTCTTTGAAATATTCCATAACAGGTCCACCGTTCATCATGCCACTGGTTGCAAGCACAATACAAGGATCAAGATCACCAAGTACTTCTTGTCTCATATCCTGACTATCGACACGCTGGAAAATATCTGATATAAGCGGGTTTTCACCTTGTTGGAATATCTGTGTCCTAAGCTTGTTGTTTAGGTACTCAGGGTAGGCTGTGTGAATAGCTGTAGCCTCCCAGATCATACCATCAAGGTAAACTGGAACCTTTGGTATCTCTTTGTTTTTCATTAGATCTTCAAGAACAATCATAACCTCTTGACTTCTTCCCACCGCAAAAACAGGTACCAGTAGCTTACCTTTTTTCTTAAGGCATCTCTGTATTATGTCTTTTAAACGTTCAGTTGCTTCCAGTCTGCTAGGCTGGAAATCCTCTCTGCCACCATATGTTGACTCTATAACTATGGCTTCAAGACGTGGGAACCTGTTGATAGCAGGGTTAAACAACCATGTTTTCTCATATTTTATGTCCCCTGTGAACGCAATATTGTATAGTCCTTCGCCGATGTGGAAATGTGCTATAGATGAGCCAAGGATATGACCTGCGTTGTGGAATGTGAGTCTAACATCAGGTGTTATATCAGTGGTGTCACCGTAGTTAATGGCTATACAGTGTTTTATTACGTTTCTTATATGCTCAGCTGAATATGGTACGCTTTTTGCATCAGCAACCGCGACCTTTAGGTAATCCATCTGCAACAATGTCATGAGGTCTCTGGTTGGCGGTGTACAATAAATGGGTCCATCATACCCATATTTGTATAACAATGGCAGAAGACCAGAATGATCAAGATGCGCATGTGTTATAACAACAGCATCAATGGTTTCAAGCGGTAAAACCTCGGGCAAATGAATATAAGGCGAACCATTCTTGTCAGATGATACATCAACGCCGCAATCAATCAAAATTTTACTATCCTGGGTATGAAGCATGCTACAGGATCTGCCAACCTCGCGGAAACCACCAAGGGCGACAATACGGATGAATTTTTCCCCTTGGGAAACACCTCTATGTAATCGTCTGCCCACTTTACGGAGTATCTCTTTGCGCTCTTCGCTCATAGACCTTATATAACCACGTATTTCCTGTACAGTCTTGGATTGAATAGGTGGTGTTCTAACAATATTTGGAGACCAGTTGATTTTCTTTCTTATCTCATTGAGTAACAAACCCTGTTTACCAATTGCTACACCGGGTTTCAAAACCTCTATTGTGACTTCACCTGTCTCAGGCTGGAAATAAATGTTTGTTATCTCAGCATCCTTCGGTATTAAGTTTTTAATCATCTTTTCTGCTGTTTCAGTATCAGTTAGTACAGATGGATCAGGTCTTACAACAATGCGTTTCTGCAGCATCTTAGCTAGTTGTTTAACAAGATCATCTTTAGCAGCAAATTTATTAGGATGCTTCGTATAGATAACAACAAGTGCACCCTCGAACTCGACATCAGACACATCGATACTAGGTGGTATAACGGTTCTTACTTTTGCTTTGATTTCTCTTAGAACATCATCTACAGTCATTTTCTACCTTTTATAACCCTTTTTATAATTTGACAAATAAATTTTTTTTAGATTACAAGAAATTTATAGTAATCGTTGTTTTACACTTATTTAGCTATTTTTTCCATACGTTTTTTAACTTCTTCCTCGGGTATCTCCCTATATCCATCCTTTGTTATAACCGCTATATCTATCATGCCACCTGAGGCAGAGTCCCTGTTCATTGCTGCGGTTATAGCTCTTATAGCTATATCCACGCCTTCGTTAGTAGTTATATCATCTCTGTAAAGGTCTTCCATTACTCCAAATACATAGGGCGAACCAGAGCCACCAGCTGTGTATTTATCAGGTATAGCCCCACCAGCGGCATCAAGTGAATAAATATGGCCGCCGGTGTTATCATATCCACCAATTATCAACTGAACATAATATGGGTAAAATTTCCTCTGATTAAGTATGTTTGACATAAGTGTAGCTGCGCTACCAATAGGCATATTAGTCTCTCTTTTAAGTCTATATAGATTAGCTTCTGCGCTGAGATAACGGGCAAGAACCTGTAAATCACCAACGAGACCAGCTGTAGCTAAAGCCATATGGTTATCAATCTTGTACAGTTTCTTGGTTGCTTTATGGGCTATTAAAGTACCCATTGTAGCCCTTTTTTCTGTTGCTATTACTACCCCATCTTTGCATACCATGCCTAGGGTTGTTGTTCCTGTTTTCTTAACATCTTCTGATGTCATAATAACTCCTCAAAACCAGGTTTAAAACACACACCTACATCTTGGTTCTTTTATTTATAATTTACTAAATGGTTGGCTTCATCCCGAAATAAATAATTAAAGAAAAAAAAACATTCATTTTTTTCCTATTAGATGGGATGTGCCAAGAAAAGGATAAAACCCAAAAGTTGCTAACCATG
>JARYMC010000013.1 GCA_029907305.1 Candidatus Thermoplasmatota archaeon | reverse complement strand
TATCATATCCCATCCCTACACCCTTGGTTATATATTCAGTGGTATAATTATCTCTCCGCTAATTTACAGGTAAGAGCCATTTTAAAAAATTAAAGAAAGAGACCAGCATTTTTAATGCTGGGAATCTCTGAATTATTTTTTCAAATGGTTCAAAATAGAAAATCTTGTTTCTAGGAGTTGTGAGAGAAACTGTTACTATCTCAAAATCATTGACGTTTTCTTTATTAACTATTTTTATTTCACCTGTAAAAACCTTGTTTTTCTCATCAGGTGCAACAACAGTTACATTAACAGTAATTGCCCCGTCTTCTGGTTTAAGGTTGTAACCATTTATTGGATCAAAACTCCAAGTACCCCAATCAGGCCATTCAATTACTTCCCAATCAAGCAAAGAATCTGGTTCGCCAATGTTCTCAACAGTAAAACTACTATTAACAGTTCCACCAGGTGGAACCGCAGTCCAACTAAGACTACCATAACAATTCAAATCAGGCTCAGGTGTAAGCTCGGTTGTAAAACTCCATATAGGGCCTTGTGTCACAGCACCATGGGAATCCCTTGCGTAGACCTTCCAATAATATGTAGTCTCATATTCCAATTTACCTGGTTCGAACCACGTTTCAACTATATCCTCAGCTATCTTTATGTCTGGAGTCGGATCATCAGCCTCAAAATAAACATCATAAGTGACGGTATCACCATCTGGGTCGCCTCCAGTCCAGCTTATATTAGAATGAACGTCTATATTGATCGAGCCGTTTTCTGGATCTGGATCACTCGGTATATATGGAGGGCTGTTGACAAACACGGTTAAACCATTAGACCAATCACTGGTCATATTTTGTGCGTCACGGGCTTGGGCTTTCACAACATAAGTGCCACCATTACTCCATGAATGACTCATGCTTCCTGTTGCCCCTGATGGGACAAAACTAGTCCAATCGCTATAATCATGGGAACCATTTGCATCCCAGTCAAAACGATACTGCACTTGGTCACCATCTGGGTCACTGGTGTTTGTACTATATGTTCCTGATACACCGGCGTTAAGGAACGTCGGACCTGATGGAGTATTAGGTGTGTTAGGTGGTTGGCTAACAATATTTACGTTTAGAGGATTAGACCAACAAATCCCTAGTTCTGCACCATAAATATCTTTTGCCTTTGCTTTTACTTGATATGTACCGTAATTATTCCAGCTATGGGATGCACTGCCTATCGCTCCTGAGGAATAGGGCCCAATCCATCCGCTATTAGTTCCATCACCCCAGTCAAACAAGTAATAAATTTGTTCATTTTCCGGATCTGTTGTACTTGTTGAATAATTATACTGGATATTTTTGTTTCCGGTTGTTGGACCAGAAGGTTGACTTGGTATAGCCGGTGGGAGGTTACCGTAAATACTAAAATTTAATGTATGAGGAGGACCAGTAAAATCGACCGCCACAGAACCGTTACCTGTGCACCCGCCATAAGAAACATTAGCAAATATAATATCACCCTGATTTGCTCCTAAATCAATAACATCTATCTGATAAAAACCTGGGCCATACACTGTAGACTGCTGAGTATATCTCGTAGCTGAATTACCGTTATTAAGATCAGTGATAGTGACTGGTACACCATTTGGAATATTAGAACCATCACTATAGCTAACAAAGCCACAAACGGTCTGATGCCCCAGTAAAAATCTGAGAATATCTGTATTTATATTAATTTTTGATAAAAGGTTTATAATTTTTCTACACATATTATAGGAAGGAGCAGAAATCCCTAGCATATTATTAGGACTCTCTCCATCTGATTCCAGAGAAGTATTGCCACCAATTACTGTTGGAATTATCATCGAACCAATTAATAAAAATAGTATAAGAAAGGTTGATGTTTTTTTAATATTCAGTTGGATCACTATTTTACTAGATACACTTCCTTATATATAAATATTATCAAAATAGAATGGTTATTTTTAATCTACCAGTTGTCTGGTCTATAAAGTATGTCTTTATGATTTGGTGCATGGAAGCATATTACATCGTACGGCTGTATGGACGATAGGGTGTTGAAAACTTCTGGTATATTTGGGTTGTATGATGCCCAAATATTTGTTGTGGGGTTGTAAACATATATTGTGATATCCTCACCATCTTTTATCTGTCCTGCAGTTTTCAAAGCAGTTATGAAATCTGCTGGAGTTATGGTATAGTCTCTGCTCCAGGTTATATAGTTGTATCCCCTGTTTTTTGATGTGAAGTTCATAGTCACATTGTTAGGTTTAAGTGATTCGATTGTTGGTGTGAACGAATAGCTTGCGTGTGTGTCTGATTGAAGATCAATCATTATATGGTCCCATTTGAATATCTTAAAGTCTCCGGAACCATATTGAAGATTATATGCTATGTCCCATGCCCCTGAAATTGGATTAAACTTTTCAATAATATCACCAGTGCCTAAACCTAAATCTTGTGCTAGTTTACTAGCCATGATTGAATTGTTTGCACCCCATGTGACGTAGTTTACACCGTTATTATTATTGTTTTTTACAACAGAGATGTATTGTTTTATTGTTACTTCGCTTTGAGCATATGCCTTTTGGCCTTTAGAATTACTTATTGTTAAATTAATAGTATATATACCAGCTAGTCTATAATTCACTCTAATCCAAGATTGACCATAAATTTTTTTTGTTCCTGTTCCATTACTCAGGGTCCATGTGTAGTTTGCTATTGGTCCTGTTGAATTATTAGCACTTATCACATAAGATACTCCATTGATCTTATTTTCATCTCCCCAGTCTACATTAGCAGACAAACTAGCAGGTGTGTATGTAACGTTAATATAAACCTGGGTAACTATTAATTGATCCCCCTTCCCTAAATTATCTGATTTAATACTTGACTGTAGGTCATCTATGTCTGCTTTTGACCAAGGCTCCCCAGTACCTGGTTTAAGAGCCCAGTCCCAGTCATAATCACTATATTCTAGATTTACTGGTATGCTCCGTGGTGCATAATCTGTTACGCCTTCAAAAAGCTTCAATCCGATATGAATCACGCCTTCTATTTTAGTTCTCGCTCTAACGATGACACGAACGTTGCTGATAGTAGCACCGGTTAACAGCGCAGATGTCTCGTGGTTGAAATTTTCTGCCACCTCATTTCTGTCTGTATAAACATATGTTCCATCATCATCTGGTTCGCCGACAGTATCATCAACCTTATCGTAATGAGACTTAGGGTCTGATGGCTCGTAAAGCCACTGTTGTGTACTTCCCTCAGCATCTGGTAAAAGATTTACATACTGATTTTCTGGTGCGCCTTCTGCTTTAGCTTTAAAGGGGATGAATATAATTGAAGCTGTTAGGCTTGTTAAAAGGATGATAGATGCTATTGCAAAAGATGACAGTTTATGATTGAGATTATTATATATTGTTTTGTTCAGTGTATTATATATTGTTTTGTTCAGTGTTTTATTTCTTATTCTCGTTTTTAATTTCATTTTCATGTGTTTTTTTGCCTTCCTCTGTTAATATTATATTGTTATATATTATCACGTTTAACTTTGTCACTCCAACTTTAAATATTTATCCTGTAAAAACATATTGTATGTCAAAATCACAAAATGATATTTTTACACCCAACATCCTACTTAAAAACCTTCAACCCCTTTCATCCATGTTCAAAAACCAGTACCTATATCAGATATAAAACCCTCTCGCAGTTCTGTTCAAAAATCGAGACCTGTTTTTCTCCTAGTATTTAAAAGCTTGTTCAAAATCCGTGACCCAGTTTTTGTTCAAAAATCCGCGCCTTTTCTCCCTTTTTTGCTCAAAAATCAATACTTTTTCGTTCAAACATTTTTAATTTTTACTTACCAAAAAACTTTTTTTGTAACAGGTTTTATCTTCGCCTCAGATGGACTATACTCATAATACACGTTTTCATCAAACCATGCACACCGCATAGCCTGTAAAGGAATCTTCGTCCTAAAAGATAACGCACGTGCATAATGATAAAGCTGCCATGGCGCCTTCTTGTCCTTGGATGCCCCTGGTTTATAATCAAGAATGTACACTAGATTATTCCTCACCTGCAACACGTCAACATGACCTGTAACACCATCATCAACGTTTTTCTCCCAATACCAAACTGGTACCTCACATGCTATAGTTGCCCTGTCGTTGATCACCATAAAAGTTTCAACCAGCTTATGTCTCTCACGGTTATCCTCTGTAGCCTGCGCAGCAAAACCAGCCATCTTACAAGCGAGGTTACATGTTTTTCTAACCACTGCATCCGCCTCAAAACTCGGCTTAGAACACCTCTCACCTACTTCAAAAAACACATCTGGGCATCCTCCCTCAAAACGAGTTATATACCTAAAAAGCAAAGGAAACTGTTTCTTTGTCAAAACATCCAGTTTGTATTTATGGTACATAAACGTGTAATCAAGGTTCTCGTGCTCAAAACGTTTAGTAAACAAAACATCATCATAGCTGGAAAAATTGTCTCTCCAGCCTAGAATCGGGCAAAGGTTTTGAAAATCGTTCACCCAAGAGTAAACAGTGGTTTTACTTGTTTTAACCTTGTATTTTTTATTCACCAGTCTACTGGTTTCATCAAGAGTAAAACCAAGGTTATAGTAGTTTAGAGCATGATAAATAACCTGGGTAGAATACACCCTATGTTTTAAATATCCATCAACAAAACGTTTTCTACAGTTTTTACAATAATATACCTGCTCTACTTTGTATATTGTTTTTCTCTTTCCTTTTTTGATAACATTTTTACTCTCACACCATGGGCATATCATATCTTTCTTATTATATTAAAGCAACAATATATATAAATTTGTCTACATATCAAAAATCCAATTTTAGAGACTAAGTCGCCTCTTTTGATTTTATAAAATATTCAATGCATAGGTAATCAAAAATGATAACCAACGCATCATAAATTTTAATCAAATTTTTATAGTATTATTAAACGATAACCTTTATCAACACATCCTACGATTCTGCACTCGCAATGTATGAAGCAAAAATAAAAATCAGTTTGAAAAAAGGAATCACAGACCCTGAGGGAGCAAACACACTAAAAGCACTACACCTGTTAGGTTTTAACACAGTTAAAGAAGCAAAAACCATGAGAATAGTAGACTTGGTACTAGATGGAAAAAACAAAGACGATGTTAAAAAGAAAGTAGAGGATATGTGCCAGAAACTGTTAACAAACCCAGTTATACATAAATACGAAATAGAGATAACACAAAAATAAATAAATTTGATTTGGGGAGTGCACAAAGTTGAGTGTCGACAATTTATTTAAAAAAATGAAAACACCTTTTGATTTATATGAGGTTGATCTTTTTTCAGCAACAGACAAACAACTAAAAGAAATCAGTGACAAAATGGGGCTAGCGCTGTCAACTGATGAGATGAGACGTTTAAGAGACTATTTTAAAGACAAAAAACGATTACCAACTGAGGTTGAACTACAAGCACTTGGTCAAGCGTGGTCAGAGCACTGCTGCTATAAATCATCGAAGATACCACTTAAAAAATATATTTATGGTGTAAAACAAGACAAGATAGTAGCACGTGAAGACGCTGGTGTGATAAAATTTGATGACAAACATTATTACTGTGTTAAACTAGAGTCGCATAATCATCCTTCAGCTATTGAACCATATGGTGGTGCAGCAACAGGTATAGGTGGTGTTGTTAGAGATGTCCTCTGCATGGGTGCGCAACCAATCGCCTTTGTTGATCCATTGTTTTTTGGTCCATTAGATATACCATTTGAAAAACTCCCAAAAGGTGTTAAACACCCGAGGTACCTGTTCAAGGGTGTTGTAGATGGGATACGAGACTATGGGAACCGCATAGGTATACCAACACTATGTGGCCAAGTTTATTTCCATGAGGGATACCTAGGAAACTGTCTCGTGAACGTAGGCTGCATAGGCATAATGAAAAAAGAGGAACTAATCCATAGCAGGGTAAAAGCACCAGGGAACATCTATGTATATGTTGGTGGAAAAACAGGTAGAGATGGTATACATGGCGTAACATTCGCGTCAACAGAGCTAACAGATGAAAGCGAAGAGAGTAGTAGATCAGCTGTACAAGTGGGGGACCCGATCACAAAAGAACCTGTTATACACGCGACACTTGAGTGCAACAGAAAAGGCTTATTGGAGGGACTAAAAGATTTTGGAGGCGGTGGACTATCGTGTGTCTGCGGTGAACTAGCGTATGAAGCAGGTTTCGGCGCAGAGATACATTTAGACAATGTACCACTGAAAGAAGAAGGGCTGTCACCATGGGAGATCTGGGTATCAGAAAGCCAAGAGCGTATGATGTTCGTGGTTGACCCGAAAAACGTTGAAAAAGTACTACATATTTGTAAACAATGGGATGTAACCGCGGTACCAATAGGTAAGGTCATAAAAGAAAAAATAACACGGGTTTTCTACAAAGGATTCAAGGTTCTTGAGATGGACATGGATTTCTTGACAGGTGGACCAGTATATGATAGTTGTATAAGACCAGTGAAACTACCAGAACCGGAGAAACAGGAGAAAAAAGAGAAAAACTTCAAACAACCTGATATGAACAAGATACTAAAACAACTTTTATCGAGTTATAATATAGCATCAAAAGAATGGGTTATAAGACAATATGACCATGAGGTACGTGGTAACACAGTTATAAAACCACTGCAAGGGAAACTAGGCATGGAGTCGCATGGTGACGCAGCTGTGATAAAACCATTGGAAAACTCATATAGAGGCTTGGCTGTAACAGCAGACATAAACCCAAGGTTCATGGAGAGAAACCCATACTGGGGGGCATGCGCAGTTATTGACGAGATATGTCGTAACCTGGTAGCGGTTGGTGCAAAACCTGATTCACTTCTCGATTGTCTAAATTTTGGAAACCCAGAGAAACCAGAGCGTATGGGAGAATTCCATGAGGCATGCAGAGGACTAGGTGACACAGCAAAAGCCCTAGGTTTACCATTTGCATCAGGGAACGTGAGTTTCTACAATGAATCAAAAAAAACAGCTGTGCCACCAACACCGCAGATAACAGCAATAGGGATAGTAAACGATATAAGAAAATGCGTAACCATGGATTTCAAAAAAACTGGTAACCCGCTTTATCTAGTTGGGAGACAGACAGAGAAGGAGATGGGTGGATCAGAATACTACAGAATAATTGGAATAGATGGTGGGAAGGTACCTAGGATGGACACAAAAATTTTAAAAAACTGCATAAAAGGAATACTATCCTCAATCAACAAAAAACATATTGCATCTTGTCATGATGTAAGCGAAGGAGGCGTAGCTGTCTGCCTCGCAGAAATGGCTATAGGCGGAGACATAGGAGCTGTTGTGGACATCTCAGAGGTTGGTAAAGAACTTAGAACAGATTTTAAACTATTCTCAGAAACCAACACACGATGGATCATCGAGGTTAAAAAAGAAAAACAGAAAGATTTTGAAAAAACTCTGAAAACAAACAAAACACCATACATAAAAATAGGTGAAACAAAAAACAAAAAACTAATTATAATAGATAAAAACAAAAAAGTAATTGACATTGAAATCAAAGTTTTAAGAAAACTTTGGAAAAACACAATATGGGACATAATGGGTTAAAATTTTTTTATTTAAACATAGCACAATGTTGAAGTACGGCTCTTTCTTTCCCGGTCTCCGTGAACAACAACCAATCCAATAATAGAGAAACAAAGGGGATTCAAACTTTACTGGGTGATCCTAAAAAAGCCATAATAAAACTGTCGATACCAATGATTGTGGCGATGACAGTACAGACACTATACAACCTAGTTGACACACTATGGGTATCAGGACTAGGCATAGACGTGCTCGCAGCGGTACAATTTGTTTTCCCATTCATCTTTATGGCATCAGCATTAGCAACAGGGCTTGGCATTGGTGGTGGTCTGCGATATCAAGGAAAATCGGAGTGAAAGACAAAACAAGCGCAGATAATGTTGCATCACACAGCATGATAATAATGTTGATAATATCGATAATTTTCATGGTAGTTTTTTTCTCATTTGCTGAAAGCTGATTTTCACAGCAATGGGTGCGGGACGGACGATACAAATAGCGGTAGCCTATGCACAGATACTAGCAACTGGTACTGTTCTCATATTTTTTGCATTCATGGGAAATGCTATACTGAGGGCAGAGGGGGATGCAAAAAGAGCTATGGTAGCCATGGTTTTAGGTGGGGTGGTAAACGTTATACTTGATCCTATTTTCATTTACACCCCAGGGTTGGGAGTACTTGGTGCTGCTTGGGCAACAGTCATATCAATGAGCATCCCAGCTGCACTATTGTTCTACTGTTTGTTCCTTAAAAAAGACACCTATGTGACAATAACATTACGTGGTTTCCATTTAAACAAAGGTATCATTAAAGACATACTTCAAGTTGGATTACCAGCATCAGTTATGCAGCTATCAATGGCTATAATGATGATAATAATCAACCTGATCCTAAACGAGGTTGGTGGTATAGATGGTATGGCAGTTTTTTTCAGCTGGATGGAAGGTTGTAACAATCGCAACCATGCCACTGCTAGGTATGTCCACAGCAGTTGTATCAGTAATAGGAGCAGCATATGGTGCAAAGGATTACAAGAAACTAAAAACAGCAAACATCTACTCAATAAAAGTAGGGTTAATCATAGAATTAATTATAGCGATATCAACATTTCTCCTAGCACATTATATAGCAATAGTGTTCACACAAGGGGCGGGGTCAGAGCGGATATTAGATGACCTCACAAGATTCCTTCAAATAATATGCATATTCTACCCAACAAGCGCGTTGGGGATAACGTCATCAGCGACATTCCAGGGTATAGGAAAAGGTTTCTACTCCCTTTTAGTAACACTACTCAGCAATAATATTGATACCACCCCTTACTTGGGTGTTTTCTGTAACACTAAATCTGGGAATACAGGGCATATGGTGGGGTATAGTAGTCTCAAACGTATCTGCAGGGATGATAGGGTTCCTGTTTGCAACCCTTTACATACATAAATCCGCAAAGAAACAAGAACAAACATTAACAAAAACTATTAAATCAGAGAACAAACATTCCAAAAAGCAGTGATGAACGAACCCTTACTGAACCCTAAGTTGGGTGATGAAGAAGATCTTGAGTGCTGAAAAAAAAAACTGTTAGATGAAAGATGAGAGGATATCTGCTATCTTCTCCAAAAAAACAGCGTCCTTTTCTCCAAACGCGTTTTTGGTATCAGAATCAATATCAATCTCACCAATAACTAAACCATCTCTTTTTATTGGAACCACTATCTCAGATTTTGTTGAAACAAAACAAGAGAGATACCTTTTATCAGCTGAAACATCTGGTACTATCTCAGTTTTACCACTCATTGCTGCAGAGCCACAAACACCCTTACCAATAGGTATCATCGTATGCTCTGTTGCCTGCTCACCACGCCAGGGACCAAGAACAAGCATACCATCACGTAAAATGTAAACCCCAACCCAACTATACAACTCAAAATTATTGTACAAAAAATCAACGACACTCTGCAAAACATCAAGGTTCCTGCTACATGCAATCTTTTTTATTTTTTTCTCTGCAACCAAATAATCCATAAACAACCAACCCTCAGTAATCTAGAAGGCTTTTCTGCGTATCCTTCGTTTTCAAAACAACAGGATTAACTGCACCATCATGTGGCAGCTCTATAGAACCATACTGTCCACCACCACCTGGTTTGATTATAACTTTTTTTTCACGAAAAGCTTGTATAGCCTCAGCAATAGCAGGTGCAGTAACCTTTGCTATCTCATTAATATCAGAGTCAATCAAAACATTGATTTCACTACCAAAAACAGAAACCAGCTCATTCCACCGTCTATTAACCTCCTGAGTAAAAGGCGTATGCTGACCAATGGCTTTAGCAATAATCTCAGATAAAGGAATCAGATGAACATACGGCGGCCTATGATCAGGATGCTGAGGTTCTTTAAAATCAGCACGCTCATTAATCCTATCCTTAACACCTTTTTTAATACGTTTACCACAACTACATTTCCATTTACGCCTCTCCGCTTCCTCAAGAGTATAATGTGTAAAACATGATATACAAGCGGACTCATGATACTTACCTTCCTGAGGAGGCAGACCAACATTCAAAATAGGTTTACGACCACCAGTTCTAAGTATCGCTTTTTTAATTTCATCAAATGTAGCCTCCTCAACCTCAAAACGATTAAACTCACGCGCAAGACGAACAGGATGAGGACTATGACAATCAGAATTTGTAAGAAAAGTAAGCCTATGCAACTCCTGAATTTTATCAGCAAAATCAGTATCAGCCGAAAGACCAAGCTCAACAAAAGAAACATAATCTGCCAAATCACCATAACAATCCTTCAATGAATCATGATACGCATACATAGCTGTCCATGGTGTGAAAGCATGAGCAGGCCCAATCAAAACATCAATATCCTTAGCGACACATGCTAATTCAAAACCACCCATATCAACATTAGGTCTACCATCAGCCTCAAGATTCTTAGACCTACTTTTTATCCTCTCTTTAAATTCCTCCACCGCAGAAAAACTAGGGAAATACAACAGATGATGAACACGTTTTTTATCCTCAACCTCAGTGCTAAGAATAAAACGAGTACCATTTAACTCGAAAGTACCATCATCAACAACATCACAGGACTTTATCTCCTTCATCCAACCACTATGCAAACAATCACCAGTGGCAACAACCTGTATACCCTTACGAGGAGCCTCAACAGATAACATCTCAATACTCATCTTATCACTCGTAGCACCAGAAAAACGCGAATGAATATGAAGATCAGCATTAACTATCATAAATCCCCAAAAAACCAATATACACAGCATAGTTTTAGTATTTATTGATAAAAAAAAACACAGCCCTCAACTTAACCTCTATAAAAACACGGTTTTTTCTCCATATATAGCAACATTTATTAGTATCTACTCCATATGAGTCTCCAGTAAAAAAACCCACTAGAGGGGGCTAAAAAACACTCGACAAAAACCAATGAAAATTAGTGTAAACTTTAACAACGAGGAAAAAACATGAAAAACAAGAAAAAAACAGCAAAAACCCAAAAAAAAATCAAAAAAACAAAACCAAAAAACGTTAAAAAAAACATAAAAAAGAAAACAAAAATTTTACCTAAAATTAAAAAGAAACAAATTAAAACTAAACCAAAAACCAAGAAAAAACAACCAAAATCTGAAAGAAAGAAAATAAAAATACTTAAAAAACCTAAAATCAAAAAAATAAAAATATCAAAAACTAAAGAAATAAAATCAGCATATGTGGCAAGTGAGGAGAAACTAGAAGAGGAACCAGTGAAAGAAACAGCAAAAAAAGAGGAAACAGCAGTCTATGACGCAAGCAAAATACAGGTTCTAGAAGGTTTAGAATCAGTACGTAAAAACCCAGGGATGTACATAGGTAGTACTGACATAAGAGGGTTACATCATCTTGTTTATGAGGTTGTAGATAACTCAATAGACGAAGCATTAGCTGGGTTCTGCACAAATGTAAAAGTATCACTAAACAAAGATGAGACAGTAACAGTTATAGATAACGGGAGAGGAATACCTGTTGATATCCACGCTAAATACAAAAAACCAGCTGTTGAACTTGTTTTAACCACGTTATATGCTGGGGGTAAATTCGACAAAAAAGCATACAAGGTATCAGGAGGACTACATGGGGTTGGTGTATCAGCTGTTAATGCTCTATCAGAATGGCTTGAAGTAAGAGTTAGAAGAGACGGAAAAGAATATTTCCAGAGATACGAAAGAGGAAAAACAGTTACACCCCTAAAGGTAGTTGGCAGTGCAAAAGAAACAGGTACAACAATTGTGTTTTCACCTGATCCTGAGATATTTGAGACAACAGAGTTCAACTACGAGACTATAGCTACGAGATTAAGAGAAATGGCTTTTCTAAACGCAGGTTTGCAAATCGAGTTCAAAGATGAAAAAAGTAAGAGACAGGAAACATTTAGGTATGATGGTGGTGTAAGCGAATTTGTTAGTTATATAAACAAAAACAAAACACCGTTACACCCGTATCCTATATATTTCCATGGTGGGAAAGAAGATGTACAAGTGGAAGTAGCTATGCAATACACAGATGGTTACACAGAAAACATTTTTACATTTGCAAATAACATAGGTACCCCTGAGGGTGGGACGCACCTGGTTGGTTTCAAAGGAGCATTGACAAGGGTCTTTAATGATTATGGCAAAAAAAACAATCTTTTGGGTGAAGTTGAGAGTCTTAGTGGAGAAGACTGCAGAGAAGGACTAACAGCGGTTATATCTTGTAAAGTGATAAACCCACAGTTTGAGGGGCAAACCAAATCAAAACTTGGTAACTCAGAAGTAAGAGGTGTTGTAGAGAGTATCACCTACGAGAAACTATCTGAGTTTTTAGAGGAAAACCCTGGTGTTGCACGTACAATTGTTGATAAAGCTGTGCTCGCAAGTAAAGCACGTGATGCAGCTAGGAAAGCAAGAGAGCTTACACGTAGAAAAGGTTTACTTGAATCATCCTCTCTACCAGGGAAACTAGCTGACTGTTCATCCCGTGACCCAAGTAAATCAGAGCTATACATCGTGGAAGGAGATAGCGCAGGTGGGAGCGCAAAACAGGCTCGTGACAAAGAATTCCAAGCCATATTACCACTGAGAGGTAAGATATTAAACGTTGAAAAAGCACGTATGGACAGGATATTCAAAAGCGATGAAATACTTGCTCTAATAACAGCCATAGGCACAGGTATAGGAGAAGAATTCAACATAGATAACATCAGATATCATAAAATTATACTGATGACAGATGCTGATGTAGATGGTGAACATATACGTACACTACTGCTCACGTTTTTCTTCAGATATATGCACCCGATAATAGAAAAAGGATACCTGTACATAGCACAACCCCCATTGTATAAACTGACCAAAGGAAAAACCGTAACATATGCGTACTCAGAACGTGAAAAATTACAGAAGATAAAAGAACTAGGCGAAACTGGTATAAACATACAGAGATACAAGGGCCTAGGAGAGATGAACCCTGAGCAACTCTGGGAGACAACCATGGATCCAAACAACAGGGTTATGGCACAGGTGACAATTGAGAATGCGGTTGAGGCTGACGAATTATTTACTATACTCATGGGTGAAGTAGTTGAGCCTAGAAGGAAATTTATTGAAACACACGCAAAAGATGTGGTAAACCTGGATATATAAGGATGAGGTTTTTTTTATGAGTGATGGACAAGAAAAAAAGGAGTTTATACGTGATATAAACGCTGAGATGAAACGCGCATTCATAGATTATGCTATGAGTGTTATCATGAGTCGTGCTCTACCAGATGTCCGGGATGGCCTTAAACCTGTTCATAGAAGAATTTTATATGCCATGAACGAAATGGGTTTAACATACGAGAAAAGCTACAAGAAATCTGCGCGTGTAGTAGGAGAGGTGCTAGGTAAATATCACCCACATGGGGATCAAGCTGTATATGATTCATTGGTGAGAATGGCACAGGATTTCTCATTACGGTATCCTCTAGTTTCAGGTCAGGGTAATTTTGGTAGCATCGATGGTGACAGCCCTGCCGCTATGCGATACACAGAAGTAAAAATGAGTAAAATCTCAAAACTGATGCTTCAAGATATCGAGAAGGAGACTGTTGAATGGCGTGATAATTTTGATGGTTCTTTGAAAGAACCTGATGTACTCCCAGCGACATTCCCGAATCTTCTTGTAAATGGTTCATCAGGCATAGCGGTTGGTATGGCGACAAATATGGCGCCGCATAACCTCTGTGAAATCGTCGATGGTATAATAAAAATGATAGATACCCCTGAGATTTCAACAGCAGAGTTGATGGATGTAATAAAAGGCCCTGATTTCCCAACAGGTGGAATAATATGTGGTAGAGGCGGTATATTAAACGCCTATTCAACCGGGAGAGGTTTAATAAAAGTAAGGGCGAAGACATCGGTTGAAGACGGGGAGAAAAAGAAGATCATAGTCCATGAACTACCATATATGGTTAACAAATCTGAGCTTTTACAGAACATAGTGGAGCTGATTAAAGAAAAGAAGATCGAGGGGATATCAGATCTCAGGGATGAAAGCGACAGGAGAGGTATGCGTATAGTTATAGAGCTTAAACGTGATGCTATAGAAGACGTTGTACTAAATCAGCTTTTTGAGCATACCCAGATGCAGTCCTCATTTGGTATACTAAACCTGGCTATAGTGAAAGGTGAACCTAAGGTTCTCACACTTAAAGAGTTGATACAGCAATACATAGAGTTTAGGATAGAGATCATAACTAAAAGAACCATTTATGATCTTAAGAAAGCAAAAGAAAAAATGCATATCCTAGAAGGTCTAATGATCGCCCTTAGAAACATAGATGAAGTAATAAAAATCATTAGAGGTAGCAAAGAGGTAGAAGAAGCTAAAGCTCGTCTGATGAAACGGTTCAAGCTTTCAGAGATACAAGCGAAAGCTATACTTGATATGAGGTTACAGAAACTAACAGGTATGGAGATAGAGGCACTCGAGAAAGACCATGCTGAAACAAAGAAACTCATAGACCAACTGGAAGATCTATTAAAAGATAAACAAAAAATACTCAATGAAATTAAGAGGGAACTGCTTGAGTTAAAAGAGAAATTTGGTGACGCGAGGAGAACACAGATAGTTGAAGAGGAAGCTGGGATAGAGATAGAGGATCTTATACCAAAACAAGAGGTGGTTGTAACAATCACAGATAGTGGTTACATAAAACGTATACCTGTAGAGACATATCGTACGCAGCATCGTGGTGGAAAAGGACTCATCGGTATGGAGACAAAGGAAGAAGATATAGTAGTTGATTTGTTTGTTACGTCAACACATGACTACATAATGTTTTTCACAAACTTTGGCAAAGCATTCTGGTTAAAAGGATACAAGATACCCGAGGGTAGTAGGCATGCGAAGGGAAAAGCTATAATAAACCTGCTGCCACGACTAGAGGAAGGGGAACATGTTGAAACAGCGATACCAGTACATGAGTTCGATGACCAGCATTACCTAGTTTTTGTTACTAAAAAAGGTTTAATCAAAAAAACAGTTCTATCAGAATACAGCAACATAAGAGCAAATGGTATAAGAGCAATAAAACTAGAAGAAGGAGACGAACTAATCAGTACGAAACTGTCAGATGGAAAACAGGTTATAATGATAGCAACAGCAAACGGACAGGCATGCAGGTTCAACGAAAAAGAAGTAAGACCAATGGGAAGGGTAACAAGAGGAGTAATAGGCATTAGACTAAACAAAAAGGATAAAGTGGTCTCAATGGATGTAGTAGAAGGAAAAGGAGACCTCCTCACAATTACTGAGAATGGTTTTGGAAAACGCTCAGCGATACAAGACTATCGTATGACACACAGAGGGAGCAAAGGAGTCAGAACGATTGTAACAAATGAGAGAAACGGGCAAGTCGTATTTGTAAAAGAGGTTACAGATAATGATGAAATTATAATAACAAGCAAAAACGGTATGGTAGTAAGAATACCAGTTGTAGACATAAGACGACAAGGCAGAAACACAATGGGTGTAAGAATAATGAGGCTCAACGAAGGAGACAAAGTTGTTTCAGTGGCAAAAATAGTGGAAACAAATAATGATAATAAAAACGAACTAAAATTCTAAAACCATAGTTTAGTCATAAATTCTTCAATAAAAACAGTACTCATATAGTTAGATGAAATTACTGTTTTTTACCTGCTTTAAAAGCACGGTACACGAAATACAACAACCCACCATACAGCACAGTTGCACCAAATATCAACATCACAATCGCAGAAAGTGGCAAACTATTCATTCCTCCACCTCCACTTCTTTACCTTTAATCTTCATAAAGACAAAAGAGAGGACAAATGCTACAATCGCTAGACTTACACCACCTACCAATATCGCATAGCTTGAATATCCTCCATAACCCTCTGCAATATAATCTTTGATAACCATTATGAACAGTATTGCTAGTATGACTGGGTTTACAAATTTTATTAACACATCCCACCATCGCCCTATTTTGATATCTGATACATCGTTTGCATGTTTTCTGAGTTTATGTAAATGGAATGCATATCCTGCTATTAGGCATTCAAATAGGGCAACTAGAGAGAAGCCAAAAGTTGCCAAAAAATCATCTGATATTGATAGCCAATGAATTCCGCTTCCGGTTGTATAAATAAGACCTGCTAAGAAACCAATGAGACATATTATACCTGTGGATTTTCCTGTCGGTATCCTCCATTTATCATTTAGCCCTACAGGTAATGGTTCTGCCATTGAGAATGCGGAGGTTAAACCAAATGTTAACAAGGCCACAAAGAATATAAGACCAAAAAATGTAGCAGCAAAAGGCAACAGAGAGATAGCTGTTGGATAGGCTATAAATGCAAGCTCAGGACCAACTGCAACTACTCCCTCTATCCCAGATCCTGTAGACATAGCTAGATATCCAAGCACACTGAAAACTATGAAACCCGCAAAGAAACTAACCCCGGCATCTGCAAGACTCGTTATAAATGCGTTATTCGTGATATCTGCTTTTTTTGGTAAGAAACTAGCATAAGTAATCATTATACCTCCTGCTAGGCTCAAAGACCATAAAACCTGCGAGTACGCAGCTAGCCATATTTTAGCATCGCCCAACTTAGAGAAATCAGGTGTAAGATAATAGCTTACCCCATCCATGGCACCAGGGAGAGTCAAACCTCTAATAGCCATTATCACCAATAATATAGTAGCTAAGGGAATGAGTATAATACACACTTTTCCAATGCTTTTTACTCCCTTGCGTAGTACAAGGTATATGATCAACCAAATAGCTAATAAACCTATAACTACAGGAATACTTATATTCCCTAGTATCTCTGGTTTAGAAGTTAAACCGAGGAAGTTGTTGAGGAAGAAACTCTCAGCGTTTGCACCCCATCTAAGATCCAAAGAATAAAGCATATAGCTGAAACACCAAGCCAGGATTACCGAGTAATATATGACAGTAATAAATTCGACTATAATAGGCCACCAACCAAACCATTCCCATTTTTTACCTATTTTTGAAAAAGCTACAGGTGGAGAACCTCTTGACCAATGACCTAATGTAAACTCCAATATCAGTAGTGGGATGCCAAGGGTAAATAATGCTATAAAGTAAGGTATTAGGAATGCCCCACCACCATTCTCATAACATCTAAAGGGGAAACGCCAGATGTTACCAAGACCAACAGCTGAACCAACTGCAGCCATTATGAAAGCGAAACGCGAACCCCAGTGCTCTCTAATTTCTTCTGAAATACTCGACACATCCTATTATTTTTATTTAATTATTATTTTAATTTTTTATATTAAATATAGAAGTTTATATAATATATTTATTTTACTTATTTATAAATATTATGATTTATCATATAACAACTAGCTAAAATGCTATCTGCCTCTGAAAAACATATTTTAGTTACAAAATTTTCAGTAAAAGCAATAGTCATATAATTAGATGAAATTACTGTTTTTTACCTGCTTTAAAAGCACGGTACAAAAAATACAACAACCCACCATACAGCACAGTTGCACCAAATATCAACATCACAATCGCAGAAAGTGGCAAACTATTCATTCCTCCACCTCCACTTCTTTACCTTTAATCTTCATAAAGACAAAGGATAATAAAAATATAGCCACAATCGGTAGTACGCCACCAACAAATATAACCCATACTGGAAAACCCATGTAAGGGGCACGGATATTTTCATAAAAAGCAACTGTAAGCAAGAATATCAACACAGCAGGCGTTACAAATTTTATTAGCACATCCCACCATCGCCCTATTCTAAAGTCAGATACACCATTAGCATGTTGTCTTAAACGGTAAAGCCTGTATACATAACCTAAGACTATACATTCTATTAATCCGATTATAACAAGCGCAAAATTCGCCACGAAATGATCTAATAATTCTAACAAATAAATACCACCACCTGTTGCAAAGATAAGACTTACAGAGAAGCCAAATACACATACTATCCCCGTAGCTTTCGTCTTTGAAAAACCCCATTTAACGTTTACACTACTTGATATAGGTTCAATCATTGAGAACGCAGAGTCAAATCCAACTATAAACAGCGCCATATAAAATATTATACCAAAAACGGCTGCTCCAACTGGTATCAGAGATATACCTGTTGGATATGTTACAAAAGCGAGATGCGGACCAGCGATACCTAGATTATCTATACCTATTCCTCTTGAAAAAGAAAGGTATCCGATTATGCTGAAAACTGCAAAAGCCGCAAAGAAACTAACCCCGGCATCTGCAAGACTCGTTATAAATGCGTTATTCGTGATATCTGCTTTTTTTGGTAAGAAACTAGCATAAGTAATCATTATACCTTGTGCTAAACTCAATGAAAAGAATATCTGTGCATATGCTGCAAGCCAAACCTCGTGATTAGATAAAGCTGAAAAATTTGGTGTAAGGTAATAACTGATTCCATCCATGGCACCAGGAAGAGTCAAACCTCTGACAACCATTATCGCTAACAATATCATGGATACAGGAACAAGTATAAGACATATCTTTCCAATACGGCCAACACCCTTGTATAAGATTAAAAATATGAATAACCATATCACGATTAAACCAATTAAAACCGGTATCCTTATGCCCCCAAGAACCCCAGGTGCACTTGTTATCCCGAGAAAATTGTTGAGGAAGAAACCCTCAGCGTTTGCACCCCATCTAAGATCCAAAGAATAAAGCATATAAGAAAAACACCATGAAATTACGACTACATAATAGGCAGCCACTAAAAATGGGGCAAATACCGCAAACCATCCAGCCCATTCCCATTTCTTTCCAACAGTTTTTGCAAATGCAGTAGGCGGAGAACCTCTTGACATATGCCCAAGAGAGAATTCAAGGATCATCAGTGGTATACCTGCTGTGAACAAAGCTACGAAAAATGGGATCAAAAATGCTCCACCGCCACTCTTAGCTGCTATATAAGGGAAACGCCATACGTTACCTAAACCTACAGCTGATGCAATAGCCGCCATGACAAAGGCGGAGCGCGAATGCCAATGTTGTTTGATTTTTTCTGGAATATTTCCACATCCTATTTATTTTTTCTATCATGAATTACATGGTTCATATGGGTTAAAAGCAGGATCACCATACAAACAATACTCCTGATAACAAGTGTATTTGGCATCTATAGCAGGTGTCTTTACAGATTTTCCCCCTAGCAGACCAAAAGGACCAAGAGGTGGATTCCAATACATTGTCCAGTTTGCATCCTCCGGTAAATATTTATTCTTAGCATTCCTCAAAGCCATACCAACAGAAGCTAGAATTAGGATTAATGCACCAGCCAATACAACCAGTTTATCTGCTGTATTCATATTTTTATTCCACCAATTCACATACTGTTGTGTAACCATATTTATAATTTTCTATATAATATTTTCTATTTTATTATTTATTTTATATAATTTTAATTCGTCTTCGCCATATATAATACTTTCTATTATATATTTATTTTCATATAATTATATGTATGCGTCCCAAGAAGTTAACAATAGTGCTTAATTGCAATACCTTTAATAAGTAAATGACCTATTACCAAAAAAAAATCAGGAGTTTAAAATTTATGGTAGAAGAAGAATTATCTCCGCAATTGCGAGATCAAATAACCAGATTGCAACAATTAAGAGTACAACTACAAATGATAACACAGCAGCGTCAACAAGTTGAGATACGCTTAAAAGAAATCGAAGAAGCTTTAGAGGAATTGGATAAAACAGATGAAAAAACACCGATATATAAGAGTATAGGTGCAATCCTTGTTAAAACCAAGGGAAAAGATGATGTTGTTAAAGAACTGAAGGAAAACAAAGAATCGCTTGAGCTTAGGAAAAGCACGCTTGATAAACAAGAGGGTAGGACCAAAGAAAAGCTCAATGAGTTGGAGAGTAAGGTTCAGAATGCTCTTAATATCTCCAATAAAGGGCAGTGAAGATTAAAAAAAAATTTGGGTATAATTTGTATGTTTAAAAAAAGGTTTTTTTCTGTTTATGATGATTTCAGGACTGGTTTATTTTCTAAACTTTCTTTTTTGTTTGGGATGGTTTTATTATTTGTCTATGTTTTTTTGAAAATAGTTTTTTTGTTGGTTGGTGAAGGTGGCGGTGGTTTTTTTGGTTTGATTTATGATCTAGCGGATTCTAGTTTTGCTGATTCTGTTATTGCTTTTTCTATTATTTTTTTTGGTATTGGGTTTGTTTTGTATTTTTTGCATGTTCAGTTTGTTAAATTGGCTATGATAACAGATGATTTTAAAGAAGAATTAGATCATCTGGAAAAAGAAGCAGAAAAAAAATCGAAGAAGTTATAGAATAGTTATTTTCCGAATCTTCTTTGTCTCTGTTGGTATGTTTTTATGGCTTCGAGGAAGTCTCTTTTTTGTAGTGCTGGCCAGTATACATCTGAGAAGTATAATTCTGAGTAGGCGAGTTGCCATAGTAAGAAGTTGCTTATTCTTTCTTCTCCTGATGTTCTTAGTATTAGGTCTGGGTCGGGTAGTTCCTTTGTGTATAGGTAGGTTGATACTTTGGGTTCGTTTATATCTTCTATTTTGATTTTGTTGTTTTTCACGTCTTCTGCAATTTTTTTTATGGCTTGTATTATTTCTTCTCTCCCGCCATATGCTAGTGCTATGTTTAGTGAGTAGTTGGTGTATGTTTTTGTTTTTTCCATTATGTTTTTTGCTGATTCTTGTATTTCTTCTGGTAGTAGTTCCAGGTGTCCTATTATTCTTATTTTTACTTTGTGTTTATGTACCTGTGAGTCGTTGGCTGATTTGTCTAGTTCTTCTTTGCATAGGTTCATTAGTGTTTTTACTTCTTCGTTGCTTCTATCAAAGTTTTCTGTGGAGAATGCGTATAGTGTGAGGTTTTTTATTCCTATTTCGAAGCACCATTCTAGTAGTTCTTTTATTTTGTCTCGTCCGAATAGGTGGCCTGCTGTTGGTGTTAATCCTAGGCTTAATGCGAAGCGTCTGTTTCCATCCATGATTACTGCTACATGTTTTGGTACTGGGTTTTGTTTGATTTCTTCTATTAATTTTATGTTTCGTAACTCGTTTAGTTTTTTTGAGATGTAGTTGTAGAGGCTTGAGTGGTATAGCATTGATGCAAGTTTTCTTGTTGCGCTGCTTTTTATAGCGTATTTTTCTAGTTGATCAATTTTTTTTCCTGCAAGTAGTTTTAGTGATACTTTTTTTTTGATTTTGCTTCGCCCCTTTTTGTTTTTTATATTATGTTTAATTGGTTTAAATATGTTGATGGGGAGTTTTGTAGGTTTTTTTTTATTTTGTGGCAGGTGGATTGATAATAGGCTACATCCCGAAATGAGTCGAAGAATCATCTCTTGAACAATATTTTACTTTGAAATAGATCATAGAACATACAGA
>JARYMC010000012.1 GCA_029907305.1 Candidatus Thermoplasmatota archaeon | reverse complement strand
AATTCAACACGGTAACCACGATTTACCTGAATCTCCCCTTTATCATCAACCCAAGGAACACGAAACATGATAATTCTTTCAGGTTCTACTATTCTCTCTAAAATTTTTGCTTTTTTGTATTTAGGATTTTTTTCTATATAAGGCATTATACTCTCAACAACTTCTTGTACAGCTTGATGAAACTCTTTTTCACCAGGGTTTTTCTCAATGACTTTCTCCATGAACGCTTTTACGCTTTCTTCCATAAATTATTCCTCCGTTGTATTCGTGGTCCGTATCATACTCCATTATTAAAAGTTTAGTATGAAACTGATTTAAGGCGTTTACCAAATAGATTATTTATAGTTTTTTATGAGTTTTATCGTAAGGTATTAAAATATATTAATGATTCAAAACCCAACATTTGGGGGAAGTACTTTATTGAAAACAGTAGAGATCGATAGAATACTAGAGAAACACGAATACAAGAAATCTGCTTTAATACCAATATTGCAAGACATACAGGCTAAAAACCGATGGCTCCCCTGTAAGACTCTAAAATATGTTTCTGAAAAACTCGATGTCCCATTAATTGATGTATATAGTTTGGCCACATTTTATAAATCTTTTAGTTTAAAACCATGCGGAAAACATGTAATAACAGCTTGTTGTGGAACTGCTTGTCATGTAAGAGGAGGACCTAAGGTTTTACAAGAAATCCAAAACCAGTTGCATATCGGTGTTGATGAGACGACACCTGACCAAAAGTTTACTCTCGAAACAGTACGTTGTCTTGGTGCTTGTGCTCTAGGACCTTTAGTTGTTATCGATGGAAAGTATCATGGACAGATGAATCCAAAAAAAATTGCCTCTACTTTGAAGAAATATGCAAAGAAAAAGAAATGAGCAAAAAAAACTTCATATCTATTAAGAAAGTTGGTAGTAAATGAAAAAAATACAGAGAGTTGCTGATTTAAAACAAATCAAAGAGAATATTATTAAAAATATTAAAAAAGGAAAAACGCTGATAACAATCTGCGGGGGTACCGGTTGTAATGCTTCCGGTTGTGAAAAAGTTATATCTGCATTTAAAAAGGAGATTAAAAAACAAAAACTCCAAGACAAAGTAGATATCAAGGTCACAGGTTGCCATGGTTTTTGTGAAAAAGGGCCGATTGTTGTAATTCAACCAAAAGGAATTTTTTATAAGCAAGTAAAATCAAAGGATGCAAAAGATATACTCTCTGACACTATTGTAAATGGTAAAATAATTGACAGATTGCTCTATGTTGATCCACTAACCGATAAAAAGATTATTTATGAAAAAGATGTGCAATTTTACAAGCGACAAAAACGTATAGTTTTTGCAGATAATGGATTACTTGACCCGTATAAAATCGAGGATTATTTTGCAATTGGCGGCTATGAAGCAGCAGCAAAAGCGCTTAAAAGTATGAGTCCTGAAAAAATTATTGATGAAATTAAAAAATCTGGTTTAAGAGGAAGAGGAGGAGCTGGTTTTCCTACTGGACTTAAATGGGAATCGTGCAGAAAATCTAAAGGTGCTCAGAAATACATTATTTGTAATGCAGATGAAGGCGATCCTGGTGCATATATGGATCGTAGCCTTATAGAAGGTAATCCGTTTAGCATTCTTGAAGGGATGCTAATTGGTGCATATGCGATTGGAGCAAATCAGGGAATTATCTATGTTAGAGATGAGTACCCAATTGCAGTTAAAACCATGAGAAGTGCAATACAACAAGCGCGACAATATGGGCTGCTTGGTAAAAATATTCTTGATTCAGGTTTTGATTTTGATATGACTATTGTTAGAGGTGCTGGAGCTTTTGTTTGTGGAGAGGAAACAGCCCTCATAGCATCTGTTGAAGGCAGGAAAGGAGAACCACGACAACGACCGCCGTTTCCAACACAGAAAGGGTTGTGGGGCAAACCAACCAATATAAACAATGTAGAAACATGGGCAAATGTCCCATATATAATAAAAAAAGGATCAAAATGGTTTGCAAGTATAGGTACTGAAAAAAGCAAGGGAACAAAAATATTCTCTCTCGTCGGAAAAATTAACAACACAGGTCTTGTTGAAGTACCAATGGGTATAACACTAAAAGAAATGATTTACGGCATTGGCGGTGGTATCCCTGAAGGAAAATCCTTTAAAGCCGTACAAACCGGTGGTCCATCTGGTGGCTGTATACCAAAAGAATTGCTTGAAACTCCAATTGACTATGAGAAACTCAAAGAGGTCGGCTCCATCATGGGTTCTGGTGGGATGGTGGTGATGGATGAGGATACCTGCATGGTGGATGTTGCCAGATATTTCCTTGAGTTTTTACAGGATGAATCATGTGGAAAATGTTTATCTTGCCGCGAAGGAACAAAACGTATGGCAGAAATAATTACAGATATAACCAAAGGACAAGGAAAAGAAGGAGATATTGAATTATTAACAGAACTAGCAATTGTTGTGAAAGACACATCCATGTGCGGTCTTGGTCAAACTTCTGCAAATCCTGTTTTATCTACAATTAAATATTTCCGTGATGAATACGAGACACATATAATGGAGCGGAAATGCCCTGCTGGCGTTTGTCGAGATCTCTATATTTCTCCATGTCAGAATGCTTGCCCCGCTGGTATGAACGCACCAGGTTACATTTCATTAATTAGTGAAGGACGTTTCACTGAAGCACTATCTCTTGCGCTTGATACTAACCCGTTCCCTTCTGTTTGCGGGCGGATTTGTGACCATCAATGTATGTCAAAATGTCGACGAAACCAAATAGATGAACCTGTTGCTATAAGAGCATTGAAAAGATTCATTGGGGATTACGAAGAAAATGGTATTGATTACCCGCCGATAATCTACCCAAAGACGACAATGCCTTTTAAAGTAGCTATCGTTGGCGCTGGTCCTGCGGGGTTAAGCTGCGCATATTTCCTTGCAAGACTTGGTTACAAACCAACCGTATTTGAAAAACTACCTGTTGCAGGAGGAATGATGGCAGTCGCAATACCTGAATATCGACTGCCAAAGAAAATATTGCAACGAGAAATTGATAATATAAAGAAATTAGGGGTAGACATCAGACTGAACACACAGGTTGGGAAGGATATAACCATCTCTCAGTTATGGTCGCAAGGGTATCAAGCGTTTTTTATTGCGGTTGGAATGTATGGAGATAGACGACTAGGGATACCTGGTGAAAATTTAGAAAATGTAATCCAAGCTGTTGATTTACTTGAAAATATTAACCTTGATAAGCCAGTTGTTTCACCAGCTGGTAAAAAAGTTGTTGTAATTGGTGGAGGAAATTCCGCAATAGATGCTGCGAGAACCATGTTGCGGATGGGTGCTAGTAAAGTAACAATTTTGTACAGAAGAACAAGAAGAGAGATGCCTGCTTACAAAGAAGAAGTTGAAGCAGCTGAACATGAAGGTGTGGAGATTAGATTCTTAACAGCACCAGAAAAAATATTTGGTGAAAAGGGTAAAGTTAAAAGTATTGAATGTATAAAAATGAGACTCGGGGATTTTGATAATGAGGGGCGACAAAAACCAATTCCTATACCAAATAGTAACTTTTTCATTGATGCAGATATTGTAA
Organism: Candidatus Thermoplasmatota archaeon; assembly: GCA_029907305.1. NCBI lineage: Archaea > Methanobacteriati > Thermoplasmatota > Thermoplasmatota archaeon. The sequence goes on along the minus strand of JARYMC010000012.1, from coordinate 19,856 downwards.
TTCCTGCAATTGGTGAGTTTTCAGATGTATCTGGACTTTTTACTGGCCTTGATGTAGAGACAAACCCTGATGGTACTGTTAAAACCGATAAATATGGACGGACAAGTATACCAGGTATATTTTCTGGTGGTGATGTAGCTTCCGGTCCGGCTACTGTTATTAATGCTGTTGCTGCTGGCGAGCGTGCCGCAGTAACAATTGATCAATATTTAACTAAAGACAGAACAAGAAAATACCCCTGGAGGGAGCATAAGAAGGTTGATACTTTCTTTGATCCTGAAGCAGAGCCAGTTAAATATGGTATGCAGAAACCAAGGGTCCTACCTCTATCTGATAGAAAAGGTGGCTTTCAAGAAGTAGAGATAGGCTATACAAAAGCTATTGCTATGAAAGAAGCAAAAAGATGCTTACGCTGTGATTTAGAGTTAGAGCTGCAAGAAAAACTTCGTGAAGAAAAGCCTTTGGAGGTGAGACGATGATTGAGTTTACAATAGATGGTATTCCTGTGCAAGTAGAGGAGGGTTCTACAATTCTTGATGCCGCACGTTTCTATGGAATTGAGATTCCTACGTTATGCCATCACGATGGATTAACTCCGTATGGTGCATGTCGTTTATGTGTTGTTGAAATTGGCAAGGGCGAAAACGCAAAACTAGTCTCATCATGTACTTATCCAGCAGAACAGGATTTATTTGTTCGAACAAACTCAAAACGCGTTGTCGCTGCTCGGAAGATGCTTGTTGAGTTGCTGGTCGCTCTATGTCCTTCATCAAAAACAGTTCAAGACCTTGCATCTGCTATGGAGGTTACAAAAGTTAGATTCAAAGTTGAACGCAATGATTGCATTTTATGCGGATTGTGCGTCCGTATGTGCGAAGAACAAATGATGGCAAAAGCAATAGGTTTTGTAAATCGGGGTAAAAACCGGAAAATCACAACACCATTTGATATGAAATCAGACGTATGTAGAACCTGTGGGGGCTGTATGTATATTTGCCCTGCCTGTGAGCTGCGCTGCCAAGGACCTAATGCTGAAACTGATTTATGCAATGCTTGTTTGAATGTTCAACCTGTTTGTTTAAAAGAAGAGGATAATAAAATGTGCTTCCTAAACACTTGTGGATGGTGTTATGAAGAACTAGGAAGAAAGAAGAAAAAAAAGGAATGATTTGAAAAAAAAAATAAAAAATTTGGAGGAAAAAATATGTCATTAACAAAAATAAATGCATCTGCAGCGACGCTTAGTAAAAATAGGACTGAGGGAGCCATTAATACACTTAGTGGTATGTGTGCCACTTGTGTCGATGGTTGTATTGGTATGTGTGAGATAGGCAAATCAGCCTATCGTGGGCACGAGGTGATATACCCCCAACCTTTTGGTATTATAACATCTGCCTGTGAAAAAATGTATCCCGTGGATCTATCACACTTCACAATATTGGGCGGAGTTGTTGGCGTATGGGGAATTGAAACTGACAGCGACAAAGCAATTTTTTCAAATGTAAACCTTGAGAGGACTGTTTGTAAAAATAACCCAATACGAGTAAAAATGCCGATAATAATACCTGGTCTTGGTTCAACTGCAGTTGCAAAGAATAATTGGGAGGGGCTTGCCATAGGCGCGGCATTAACTGGTATACCTCTTACCATCGGAGAAAATGTCTGTGGCATGGATCCTGACGCTGAGTTTGTAAAAGGAAAAGTGAAGCACTCACCTGATCTTGAGTGGAGAGTAAATCTCTATAAAAAATGGCAACGCGATGGCTATGGTGCAATCATTGTTCAAGCCAATGTAGAAGATACTAATCTTGGTGTCCATGAGTATGCTATATCTGAGCTTGACGTTGACGCAGTTGAACTAAAGTGGGGGCAAGGAGCAAAAAACATTGGTGGAGAAGTAAAGATTAAGGAACTTAAACGTGCCCAAGAATTGAAGAAAAGAGGATATGTTGTTCTACCGAATCCAACTGATAAGAATATTATTGCTGCCTTTGAAAAAGGAAGTTTCCGGGAGTTTGAGCGGCATTCACGTGTAGGCATGGTTTCAGAAGAATCATTTGTAAAAAGAGTAAAAGAATTAAGAGATTATGGTGCTAAACGTGTTTTTTTAAAAACTGGTGCATATAGACCTGCTGCACTTGCTCAAGCTGTTAAATATGCTTCGAAAGCAAAAATCGATTTACTCACGGTTGATGCTGCTGGTGGTGGAACAGGTATGAGCCCATGGCGTATGATGAATGAATGGGGTGTACCACAGGTTGAGTTACATTCTTTGCTTTACTATTATGTTGACAAGTTAGCCAAAAAAGGCGAATATGTACCGGATATAGCAATAGCAGGTGGTTTTACATTCGAAGATCAAATCCTGAAGGGTCTTGCTCTTGGTGCACCTTACTTTAAACTTGTGGGAATGGCACGTGGCCCACTTGCCGCAGCGATGGTCGGTAAAACTATTGGTAAAAAAATAAATGAATCCATGGTACCAGTATACATAGAAAGATTTGGAAACACTGCTGAAGAGATATTTGTCACAGCACCTTATTTAAAACAAAAACTTGGAAAAGATTTTGAAAAACTGCCAACAGGCGCAATGGGACTATACACATATATGGAGAGATTACACCAGGGCCTAAGACAGATTATGGCAGGTTGCAGAAAATTCACGTTGGACTATATTTCCAGAGATGATATAGCAGCGTTAACAAAGGAAGCAGCAGATATCAGTGGCATACCATATATTACAGATGTTGACAATAAAGAAGTAAATAAAATATTAGGTGACTGAGAGCACCTTTCTATTTTTTATTTTTGTTTTTTGATTTTAATAAATTAATTAAGTATTAAATAAAACATATTGCATTTAGAATAATGCAAAAAATTTTTTTTGCAGCTTGGAGGCATAGAGGATGGAATATAAGCTGGAAGTGCAAAATAAAACAAAGGATGATATTTTAGGTATTGTAAAAGAAAAAAACGTGGTTTTTATCAGATTACAGTTTGTTGATATTCTTGGTACACCAAAAAATATAATTATTCCCGCAAGTAGATTGGAGGAGGCGCTAGAAGATGGTATACCTTTTGATGGGTCATCTATAGCAGGATATGCAACTATTGAAGAGTCTGATAAAATCGCAAAACCAGACCCAAATAGTTTCGTGGTTCTTCCTGAAACCATAGAACAAAGAAAAACCGCAAAATTGAATTGCGATATATACGAGCCGAATGGTAAACGTTTTCCTGGTGATACCAAATATGTATTAGAAAAAATTGTAAACAAGGTAAAAGAAGCGGGTTATTTATATAACGTGGGACCCGAGTGTGAATTCTTTTTGTTTAAAAAAGATGGGGCAAACTCAACTTTGATACCAAATGATTACGCTGGTTATTTTGATTTGTCACATAGAGATTTAGCAGAGGGTGTTCGTGCAGACATATCTATTGCACTTGAAGAAATGGGTCTAACAACATATACATTTCACCATGAGGTGTCTCATGGCCAGCATGAAATAAATTTCAGGTATGATGATGCAATAGCCACAGCAGATAGAGTTATTACATTAAAGTATGTAACAAAAGTGATTGCTACAAAACATAATCTACATGCATCATTTATGCCTAAACCATTGTATGGTGTAAATGGATCTGGGATGCATACACATCATTCGCTTTTTACCCATGGTGGAGAAAATGCTTTTTATGACCCAAATGATAAAAATCAGTTAAGTCAAGTTGCGCGTTATTTCATCGGTGGGCTTTTAAAATATGTTAAAGAAATTTGTGTAATATTAAACCCAACTGTTAACTCTTATAAGCGGCTTGTTCCAGGGTATGAGGCGCCTACATATATTTCATGGGCGAATAGAAACCGGAGTGCACTTATTCGCATCCCTTCAAAAAGAGGAAAAAGCACAAGATGTGAACTACGTAATCCTGATTTGTCTGGTAACCCATATTTGCAGTTTGCTGTTATGCTTGCAGCAGGCTGGCGTGGCGTTGAAGAAAAAATTGAGCCACCGGAGCCTGTTGAAAAAAATATTTATGCTTTAACTGAAGAAGAACGAAAACAATATGGGATCGATGAGCTACCTGATAGCCTTGGTCATGCATTGTCATTAGCATCTAAAAGTGATTTTGTTAGAGGGATTTTAGGTGAACATATTTACGAGAACTTTTTGCATGTTAAACGTAGGGAGTGGGATGAATACAGAATGCAAGTAAGCAAATGGGAGATTGACAAATATTTACCGCTCTTGTAATTTAAGCTATCTTTGTATTAATTTATTTTTTAATCTTTACTTAGTTAAGTAAATCTTATAAATCAGTTTTTGTATTCTTAGCATGAGGTTTTCTTTATGGCGTTTGAAATGCAGGTTGTTAGTAACACGCCCTTGATTGGTGATGATGATCTAGATAGTGTTGCTAAAAAGTTTTTTGAGCAGATAGGTTATCTCTCAAAGGGTTCTGATCCTGATATACCTTATAGGCTTTTTGCAGATTTTTTCCTGAAGAACCCTACAAAGGCATGGTATGTTGAGGAGATTTCTGCTAAACTAAAAACGAGTAAACCAACTGTTTATAGGCATTTGAATAAACTCAAAGGTTTTGATATACTGGAAGAGACACAGGTCTTTGATGAGGTGAGTAAACAGAACAAAAAAGCATACCGTATGCGCTATGGAAACTTCCAGAAGGCATGGAATTTTGTGGAGGCACATATTAAAGTGGCTGTTGAGAATTATGGTAAAACAGTAGAGCACATCCAGAATTTAATTGAAAACAAACAGAAGGGGCGTGGTAAATAATGGATAAAAAACAGGAGCTGGAGCTAACAGAAGGGTCTTCTTATAAGATCACTTCTCTTGGCGGTAAAGATGCTGCTTTAGAGACAGAGGGGATCTTCAGGGGTTTTATTTCAATAGGTGTTGACGAAGTTGGTTTGTTGATGGAACTAGGTAGTGCACATGGTAAGATGGCTGGTAAAATCAGAATCATTCCCTTACATGTTCTGCTAGCCATTGATGTTTTGGAAGTTAAACCTAATGAGAAAAAAGAGGATGAAAAAAGGACTGCACATTACTTTAGTTAACAAAACCTATTTTTAATTTTTAAATATTATATTTTGCGCCAATTATTTATAATGGTTGCTTGTTTTTAAAGTTGGAAAATAATGACTAAAACAAAAAACCCGATTATACGCATGGATCATGTTAGCAAAAAATATAACGAATATGGCGTAGAGGTCATAGCCTTAAATAACGCATCTTTAGAGATTTACAAAGGCGAGTTTGTATCAATCATCGGCCCCTCAGGCTCTGGTAAATCAACCTTATTGCATTGCATGGGTCTGTTGGATCGACCCACATCAGGCACTATATACATCGACGGTAAGGACACCTCCAAGATATCTGGAAAAGAAATTGCTTTTTTTAGGGGAGAAAAACTAGGTTTTGTCTTTCAAAACTATAACCTTGTCCCTCGTTTAACTGTTTTAGAGAACGTGATGCTACCTGGTTTGATTATGGAAAAAGATGTGTCTGAGATTAAAAAAAGAGCAAACATGTTATTGAAAGAAGTTGGTATCGAGCATCGCGCTGACCACAAGGGCGTGCATCTATCAGGGGGCGAACAACAAAAAGTGGCTATAGCCAGGGCTCTAATTAATGATCCTGTGCTCATCCTAGCTGATGAGCCAACAGGTGCTCTCGATACAGAAAATAGTAAAGAAATAATGAACCTGCTAGTAGATGTTAACAGGAGGAGAAAGGTTACTTTTGTTTTTGTCTCCCATGATCTTGATATAGCCAGATATGGTAAAAGAACAATCGTGTTATCTGATGGTAGGATAGTTGGGGATACATCAAAAAACCATGAGGACTTCAAACTAATGGTTAATAAACTTGTTAAAATGGTGCATAAAAGTAGGTCCTTATGAACATCAGTAGACATCTTGCATGGGGTGAAATCAAGGAGCATAAACGCATCTACGCGATTATAATCATAGTTATTGCTCTAACTATGACTTCCTTTATGCTCGAGAATGCTTACTTGAATTATATGATGCAGGTAGTGGATGACACAACCAAGATCATAACATCTGACGCTATTATTACAGATAAAAGCTGCAACATAAGAGACCTCTATGGTACTGCAGTTGAGCTGAAGGATGCAAAAAAGATCGCTGACAAAATAGAGAGAGAATTACCTGGTTATAAGACTACTATACGGGTTACCGCCCAGGGAACCTATGGGTTGGGTACTACTGGTGAGGCAACAGATGGCTGTACAATACAGGGTATAGACCCTGCTAAAGACGACGAAATATCTGATATAAAGGACAAGATTGTTGCCGGTAGATTTTTCAATGAAAAAGACCCTATTTTAAGAGGACATACCCCTCTCTATATAACTGTGAAGGGACCAGGTGCCCTACCTGATTTCACATATGGGTCTGGTCAGAAGCTGTTCAAAGAAGAAGAACCTTATCCTATAATTGTGGGTGCTACAGCAGCAAAAATTCACCCATCAGTGGGCATCGGGAAAACGCTTTCTCTTACTATGAGTATGTCTGGTAGAGAAACCAGTTACGCTGTTATAACCGTGAAAGTAATAGGTATGTATGAGAGTGGTACGCCTACGCTTGATGCTCTTATATGGTTTATGCATGCTGACTCACTAAGAGAAATCAAAAGCTATGGTAAGATAACTGGTAGAGACTGGCATATACCTGGCGTTGGCACATTCCGTGGTTTTAACCCCATAGAAATTGATAGAAGCCGTGGTGATGTAATTTTAGTTAAAGCAGCTGATTCTGCACAGGGTTTTAACCCGATGGGGAGCTCCGACGAGATAAAAAACAACGTAAAAAGAGTTGCACCTGGCACCAATGTTTTTGGTTGGCACGACTTCCTAGTGTACATAGCTGGTTCAATGCAGGATGTCATAACCATAATGTTATGGGGCAGTATTGCTGTTACTCTCTTTTTATGTGGCGCTGCGATCAAATATGTTATGGATTCTATTGTTTTACGTAAAACAAGGGAGATTGGTACCCTCAAGGCTTTTGGCGCCCGTGACAGAGTTATTTTTAAAATGTTTCTTTATCAGGGTCTTATCATAGGTTTAATAGCTGGTATATTGGGCGTAATCCTGTCAGTGGTTGTGATGTATTTTGTTAACTGGTATGGTTTTAATGTACAGTCTATTGCTGGTACACAACTAAAAATTGGTTTTATTGTTAACTGGTTTACATTGTTGATCTCTATATTACTACCTGTTACTCTAGCTGTGTTAGCCGCTGCTATTCCCGCGAAGAAAGCATCTATGTTATCGCCTGTAGAGGCTTTGAGAAAAGGAGAGCTTTCTCTGTAATTTTCTATAAAAAAAAATTAAGATTTCTCTATGCTTATTTTTAGATAACACAAACGTTAATAAATCCGAAAAAGCTTAACAACTGTTAAAATATGGTTTATCTGGAGGGAAAAAAATATGAGGAAAAATAAGATATTTGTTTTAATAACAACATCTATAATTTTTACAGCCAGTATTTTGAGTGTTGCAGCATCCACTATTAAAAACCAAGTAACCAAAAACAGTGTAAATATACAAAAGCAAATAATTAGCGGTACTCCTAAACAGTGGTTGTTCACAGCGCAAATAAGTTTCACTCTCTATGAAGGCACAGGATGTGGTTGTAGCCCTATTCCTGATGCGCAAATAACTGCATTTGGTTTAGATGTAGATCATAATGACTCTGGAATTACTGATGATGATGGAATATGCATATTGGAATTAGAGATTAATGGTAACTATAGAGTGGAAATTCAGGCGGAAAACTATCAAATAATATTATTTGATTTTCTGGTAATTGATGATCAAAACTTTGTTTTCCATATGCAAGAGGACGAGGGTTCATCTAATGCAGTGTCTACTGTGTCTAACAATATGGGACAAATAATAGAGATTAGTAATTAGATTTGTAATTGGATTTAACTTGTTTTTGTTTTTTGTACGAAACAGTTACAGCTGTCTGATGTGTATACAGGGCGGCTGTAGCATGTACCTTTTCTAGGGTTGAATTTGTCAGGTCTATAATGTATACACTCTCCACATGTTTTTGTTAATAAATTATTTTGTGCATCTACCATATTTGGTTCCCTCCATTGTTACTGTAAGAGTATATTGTCCTTATAAATTTTGCTTGAAAAATTAGTTTTGTAGTTTTTAAAGAACCTTTAGGAGAGGGGTTTTTTTCATTTTGACATTTTGTCACGATATCTTTAAATACATTTATTGACAAAGAATAGCAAGCTACACGTTAACAATGCATACGGTAAGGTGGAAAGCAGCGAACATAAAAAAAAAAACAAAAAAACCAAATCTACAAAAAAAACACTGACAGATTCATAGAACTAGACATGCTCAGAGGGTTCGCAATAATCATCATGATATTCCTACATCTACTATGGGACCTAGATTATTTCGGCCTCATGCCCTTAAACAAACAGATATACAGAATACAACCAGCAATACCAACAGTCTTCTTCCTATTAGTAGGTATGTGCATGATAGTCAGCAGAAACAGAAAAAATGATTTATCAAAAACAGAACAAAAAAAATACGATTTACACCTTATAATACGTGGCTTAAAAATATTCGGCCTAGGCATGATACTAACAATAGCAACAATAATATTCATACCAGACAGACCAATAATATTCGGCGTACTCCACTGCATAGGCATATGCATCATATTAAGCACAATTTTCCTAAAAATAAAACCAACATACAACCTGATTATCTCAACTATACTAATGACACTAAGTTATTTCACAGCACGATACCCAATAGAAAACCCCAATTTATTACACATAGCAATCGGCTTACACCAAACAAACATAGGACAATACACCATCGACTACTTCCCACTAATACCCTGGCTAGGAGTATGCATACTTGGCATATCACTAGGTAGCTGGTTGTACAAAGACAACAAAAGAAGATTCCACATACCAGACCTATCAAAATACACACCTGTAAAGATATTCTCATGGCTAGGCAAACACTCCCTTGGAATCTACCTAGCACATCAACCAATAATAGCAGGCATAATACTAATGTACATCAGATTATAGACAACATCAACATCAAAAACTGTTTTAAAACTACACGCTTTCTCTATTAAAGTAAATAACAGCACAAGGTGTTTTTCATAACTGAAAAATACAAAATGTTCAAAAAAACTGTGAATAACATAGAATTCAAAATGCTAAGAAAGGATAAAGATTGCTGGATAAAAATTGCTCCATGCTCTAGAGCATCTACCCCAACCAGTTTACACATAATTTTAAACAAAGAGGAATACGGCTTTGATATCTATGACAGACATGGCAACGAGATGCATAATGTTTTTTTAAAAGGAAAAAACATCACACCAAGTTTCTACATTAAATCAGAACAGAACTGTTATAGAGTAGATTGCAAAAATAATGACATAAAAACTACACAAATTACCGAAAAACACAACATAGAAGAGTATCTAAAAAACAACTGTTCTTATGATTCACCACAAACAACCATCTGGGCAGTTAATATCTTTTACACAAAAACACCTGATAAACCACCTTTTGATATATTGTAAAAATTAGCTGATTACCATTTTTGCGCCTGTTATCATACACCAGATAAAGCCGGGGAAACAAGCTAATGATTCAGGAATAGCAACACCATCCAAGGGTATAACAAAAATTATTGATATGATTGCTAAAAACGCAAAAACAGTTGCAAGCAACCCAAGGTTTTTTTCGAATGATTTCTTTTTAGTTGTTAGTCCAATGATTATAAATGACAATGTCAACAGTATAAAGAATGAACTTGATGTAAAAAAATGTAAATAAAAAATTGTTTCTGGTATCAACCCGATTCCTATAAGTGCTAATGAACTAGCACAAAGAAGATATGCCCCTGTTTTGTTTGATAAAAATCTCATCAAACCTAATGAAAACATGAATGTTAGAACACCACCTAATATCATAGCGTTGTTAAAGAAAAAAGCGGAAACACCTTCTACACCGAGATCACTTAAAGCATGATTTGTCCATTCAAACCATGGGGAATAAACCATAGCCAAACCTATACCTGTGAATATAACTATAGGGATCAAAATACCACATATTCCTGCAACCTTTGTAATATCCTTTATTCTAATGCTCCCCCATTGCATATTTATTATATTATATCACATTTATTTAAATGTTTTATTATACACTTGTGTGCATCTTAATTTTTTGAAAAAATAATAAAGATTTATGTATCAAAAGCTTGTTACATGTTTTTGGGGGAATTTGGACCGACTAAAAAGGGTGGGTCTAATATTACTTGACTCGATTCCTCAAAAAACAGGTTTGTATTTGGAAAGTGAGGGGAACCAAATACATCTGATAAAAAACATGGAAAAAAGGAGAAGAAAAAGTGCCCGATTCCCCCACTTAACATTGGAAGAGGTTTTTTAAAAATTTATTTAAAAATTTAAAAATATCAAAAAAGGCCGCCTAAATTAAGCGGGTCTGCCCACGGAATTTATAGTTAGCAAGTTCCTTAAAAATCTCGTCTTCCTGCAAAATACCCATCAAATTCTCAGACGAAGGAGACACATTAATCTCCCTAGTCCTGCCATACCGCCCCTTTGATATAACCCGAGCGTTAAGAACACCGAGCATATCAAGCTCAGAGATAAGATCAGCAACTCTCCGCTGTGTCAAAACATCTGTCCTAGTTTTCTTACATAACTCTTTGTAGATCTCATATACCTCCCCAGTTGTTATAACACTAGGGGCATCTAGTTTCTTGTTATGCTTGTCCTGCAGCAAGATAGCAGTCAATATAAGCTTAGACTGAGTAGGAAGAGTACGAACAACTTCAGTTACACGATCAATCTCAATCTTGTTTTGCGCAAGCTTAACATGTTTCTTTGTTACCCTACTGGAATTACTACGCTCAGCAAGCTCCGTAGCCATCCTGAGAAGATCCAAGGCTCTACGAGCATCACCATGCTCCTGAGCAGCAAGAGCAGAACAAAGAGGGATAACATCATCATCAACAACACCATCTTTCAAAGCCTTAGCAGCCCGCTGCCTAAGTATATCCTGCAACTCATCAGCATTATAAGGAGGAAAAATCATATTCTCCTCACCAAGACTAGACTTAACACGCGGGTCAAGAAACTCAGTAAACTTCAAATCATTAGATATACCAACAATAGAAACCCTCGCATTTTTAAGATCACTGTTAATCCTAGATAAATTATACAAAGCCTCATCACCCTTAAGTTTATCGACCTCATCAAGAATAATAATAGTAACACCACCCTGTTCATCAATCATATGAGTCAGTTTAGAATACACCTCATCAGTAGGCCAACCAGTAAAAGGAATCCTCTCGGACCAGTCCTCAATAAAATGATTAGCAATATTCTGGAGTAGACGATACTGAGTATCAACAACCTCACAATTAATGTAAATAAAATTAACTTTTTTCCCTTTCTCCTCGCCCTTTTTTAAAAGTTCTTTACCAACAAATTTTGCAACAGCAGTCTTACCAGTACCTGTTTTCCCATAAATAAAAACATTTGATGGAGTCTCACCACGTAAAGCAGGTAAGAAAACAGAGGCCAACGAATTTATCTCTTTATCTCTATGAGGCAGTATCTCAGGCATATATGTATGCCTCATAACCTCTCTGTTCACAAACAGGCCATCTGTCTTCATTAGCCTGCCAAATATGTCACTGTTTACAGTATTCTTTATCGTAAAATCAATTCCTCCCTCACAAATTCGTAAACAATCATAGTTTATTAATTTTGTGAGAAAATCCAAACAATTTTCTATCTGATTTATATCTGTTGAAATAAAGCTATAGAGAGGCCTATATTTCCTGTGGAAAATATCATGTTTTATTAAATAAATTTTAAAATTTTTACAATAATATATTTTTAAAAATCAGAAGATTCAAATACTACTAAATTCATAACTATACGAATATACTCACGTCAAAATTTTTTTAATAAACAATATACTCAACAAACAGTTTTCCACACGAAACAAAGGGGTCTCCCCTTATGTTTTTTAAAAAAATTTTTGTTTTAAACTTTCTAGAAAAAAAAAATTAAAAAATAGGAAAAACAGGGGCAGCCCCTGCATCAGTTTTTTTTGTTTAAAGATTTTTTTTTAAACCCCAATAATCACTACGTCTTTAACAGATTTTATTGATTCAAATGGGAAAACCAAATGCCCTTGATTGTCAAGGTGATATAAACGTGGATCTACATCCTCTGATGGCTCAATAAGGATATTCAACAAGGCACCTGTTCTTTCGTCAACTGTAGAATTCCTAAGAATTCCAAGGTATAAGCCTTCTTCAGTCATCGCTGTTTTTCCTCTAAGATCACTTTCAAGTATCTTCATTATTTTTTTCCCTCCTTTTTTTATTATCCTCTTGTTTATTATAATAGGGTTAGATATATTGTATATCTTTATCTCTTTTATCCTTTTTGGCTAGACCACTGCCTATATCCTCTTTCACCCTAGAGTAATATTTCAATATATCCTCTGTTATCCCACCATGTATGGTTTTCATTGCTTGCTCGAAATGAGTCTTCTTCACTTCTTTTGCTTTGATGTCGCTTCTTAAAGCCAGCATCGCGGCTTCTCTGCAAAGTCCTTCTATGTCAGCACCAGAGTAATTGTTGCATTTCTCTGCCAATTCTTCTAATGAAACATCTTTTGCTAAAGGCATGTTTTTTGTATGAATCTTAAATATCTCAAGCCTTTCTTTTTTGTCTGGGGCAGGAATAAATATTAATCTATCAAACCTACCTGGTCTCAGTAAACCAGGATCTATGATATCAGGCCTGTTTGTCGCACCGATGATTACTACACCCTCCATACTCTCAAGACCATCGATACTTGTCAAAAGCTGGTTCACAACACTCTCAGTCACATGTGATCCTTCAAACATTCCACGACGAGGAGCTATAGAATCAATCTCATCCAGGAACACTATCGTCGGTGCTACCTGCCGTGCTTTCTTAAACAACTCACGTACTGCTTTCTCGCTTTCACCAACCCATTTACTCAAAACCTCAGGACCTTTTATTGATATAAAATTCGCCTTGGATTCACTAGCAACAGCTTTAGCTAAAAGCGTCTTCCCAGTACCAGGAGGACCATACAACAATATCCCACGAGGCGCAGTAATACCCATACGTTTGAAAACCTCAGGCTGTGTCAACGGCCACTCAACAGCTTCTTTCAATGCCTGTTTCACTTCATCTAAACCACCAATATCATCCCATGATACCTTCGGTATTTCAACGAAAAACTCCCTCATAGCAGAAGGATCAATACCACGATGAGCATTTTTGAAATCCTCCATAGTCACAGTCATCTTCTCAAGCATATCAACAGGAATCGGCTTCTCCAAATCAATCTCAGGTAAATAACGACGGAGAGCATTCATAGCAGCCTCCCTCGCCAACGCAGCCAGATCAGCACCAACAAAACCATAAGTGATATCAGCAAGCTCATCAAGATTACAATCCTCACTCATAGGCATACCACGAGTATGAATCTGCAAAATCTCCTTACGACCATTTCTATCAGGAACATCAATCCTAATTTCTCTATCAAAACGACCAGGTCTTCTCAAAGCAGGATCAATAGACTCAGGTATATTTGTTGCACCAATAACAATCAACTTCCCTCTACCCTTTAAACCATCCATCAAAGTAAGCAACTGAGACACAACACGCCTCTCCACCTCACCATGAACCTCACTACGTTTCGGCGCAATAGCATCAATTTCATCTAGGAAAATAATCGAGGGTGCATTTTTTTCAGCCTCCTCAAAAACCTTCCGCAGGTTTTCTTCGCTCTGACCATAAAACTTTGAGTTGTGCAATAAGAAATAGGGGCCCCCAACAAAACTATCTTTATCAACAGTGAAGTCATAGAGTTCTTGTTCCCCTAAGAAATTTATTGATTCTATCCTCTCCCATCCAATATCATTACGCATAAGTGTTTGGTATTCTTTTTTCAAAATAGTATCCATAATATTATTGTTTTCAGCTAACTTATAAAGAGTACTTAATGCATGTTTGGTTATATTACCCGCACCGTACACATAATAATCCTTGTTTCTGTATATCTTGTATGGTAGTTTGTTTTTTATTTCATTTATTAAAAGAGAAGGCGAGGGGAGATCTTGGAAATCTTTTATCCTTCTCACATCTTTTATCTTTTCTAGTTTCATCCTCTTATCTTTACTCGACGAACCTATTTCTAAAAACTTTTTCCGTCCTTCGTAGCCTCTAACAACCAACTCATATACACGTCCTTTTGGTGTGTTATGCTCACCGATTTTTGATGATATCCCTAGTTTTATTTGAAGCAATGCTTGAAGTTCTTGTATAAAATCTTTAGAAACACTGAACAGTTTTGGTGTTGGATAATGATTTGTCATTGCAACCGTACCATCTCCATCAAAATAACCACGAATGAAAGCCTTTATTTCGTTTCTTGGCAGTTTATAAAAATAGCCAGGTATGTGGAGTTTATTATCATACCTGAACTCAAGATGGTTTAGGAACGCAATGAGCGTTTTCGAATATACTACTACTCTACCATCATTATATTCCTTGCTTTTTGTAATATTAAATACGCGCTTTAACAAATGTTTGAATTTTTTCCGCAGATGTTCATTGTTGTTTGAGAAAGCAACACTCTCTCCTCTTTTACAGATACTCCCATCAGAGATAAGCAGCCCAAGAAACTCCATTAGTTCTTCAGAAGTAGTAGCGGGTAAGTTTATGATGTTACTCCTTGTCAGATTCCTGTTTTTTAACGTATAACCCTTACCGATTTTCATGATATTTTCTATTTTTTCGGGACGTATCTTGTAACTTTTTTCTTTTGTTTCAATCTCATTTAATCGCGCAATATAATCCCCTTTCTTGAGGTCTGTTACTCCCTTCCAGACAAGATCGCCTGCGTCATAGACAAGGAATGGCTGGTTTTGAGATGCTTTTATTTCGTTACCATCACTAATTTTTATTTTATATGTTGGTGCAGAAAGTTTTGTTATATGTGTTATTTTCGCACGAGAGATTTTTCCATCCTTAAATGCATATGTTGACAAAGGACGATTGAGTTCAACAGTCACATTTTTTCCATTCGTATGTATTATTCCTTTCTCATCAAAAACATCTTTCACTTTAATCTGGCCCTGAGGGTTTGTAAAGATCTTTGTTTCGCCATCGACACACATTATTTCCGGGCCATTAATTGTATAAAAGCTTGCACCAGACTCGTTTGCCACTGCTTTTGCAATAAGTGTTTTTCCAGTACCTGGAGGCCCATAAAGTAAAACCCCTTTAGGCGGATCAATACCAAGTCTATCAAAAAGCTCAGGGTGCTTTAATGGTAACTCAATCATCTCACGAACCTTCAAAATCTCATCATGAAGACCACCTATGTCCTCGTAGCTAACCCTTGGGCCTTCAAGCTCAGTTGTTTTAGCCGCCTCTTCCTTAACATTTATTGAAGTTTCTTCGTTGATTAACACAATTCCACTAGGTGAAGTATTAATAACAACAAAAGGAAGAGAGCTACCAAACAATGCTATACCAGGTATGATAACAACATCCCCTTTTGTGAGAGGGCGTTTCAACAAACCCTTCTTCACTAAGATCTCGATCCCAGCTCCAAACTGGATTTGTTGCCCCTCAGAAATCAATGGTGCTAGAGTAACCTCTCTAGCCTCTTTTGGTGCCGCTCGTCTAATTTTTACACGATCACCTAAACCAGCCCCAGCATTTTTCCTAGTTAAATTATCTAAACGAATTATCTTTTTACCCTCATCTGAAGGGTGTGCCCTCCAAACAATAGCTGCGGTTGTTTTTGTCCCCTCTATTTCAATGACATCACCTATTGACAACTCCAGTTCTATTCGTGTTTCGTTATCAATTCTCGCTCTACCATATCCTACATCTTGTTGAAAAGCCTCTGATACTTTTAACTCAACATCGTTTTGTTTCATGTTTTTCGCTCCCACCAAAGAACGTTTAGTTTCAAGCAAAGAATAGGCGCTCTAATATAAATTTTTCTACACAACAGGAGAGAAAGGTACAACTTGTTTGATTTTTTAATTAAAAGTACAGGTTGAAAGGATTTACCCCCGAGCTAGTCAATAGTTTTAGACCAAAGGCAGCTTCCCACCCAAACCATCTGTAAGATCTATGTTTTGTTTGGTTTTTCCCGAACATTTTCCAGCCTTTTATATATCTAATTGGGGAATATAGTATTAGATAAAATATGATGAACTATGATAAAGAAAGAAATATGTGCAGTCTTAAAACTTTGACTTTGTATCGTGACGCGTTGTATTTTCATCTGATACATAGAGGATATACAACTAAACAAGCTGAGTTAGTGAGGTTTCAGCTAGAACTAACAAGCGAGGTGTAAGTAATGAGCAATGAAGTAAAACAGTTTATAGCATTGCTTATTGTCGTCTCAGTTCTTATTATTATAGCTAAGCTCCTCTCAGAAGGAGCTGTTTTATCCTAGTAGAAATATTTAAATAATGTAATATATTTTAAATTGATAAATAATGCAACTAAAATATATATCAATAATATTTTCAGTTGCTGGAATTGTATTTTTATATTTTTTATCAACACTATCACAACCAACAATAATAGAATTAAATGAAATAAGCAAATACGAAGGAAAACAAGTAATCTTAGAAGGAATAGTAACAGAAACTTACACAACAAAATATGATAGCCAGATAATCACAATAGAAAACAACAATTTTTCAACAAAAATATTTGTAGAAGGTGAATTGGACATTGATTATGGCGATAAAATACAAGCAACTGGGAAGGTACAGGTGTATAAGGGCGAGTGGGAGGTTGTAGTTAACAACAAACGTTTTGTTAGAATATTGCAAAAATGGCAAAACATTACAATACCTTTGAAACAATTAGCAGAGACGCCTGAGAAATATAAGGGTTTAAACATTAATGTAACAGGTTATGCTGATACAATTTATGAGACATATTTTTATCTTGTTGACCCTGAGGGAAAATATTCTATTGTTGTTACTTTTAACCCTCTTTATTATAACTTTACTATAAACCAGAAACTATATGTCGCAGGTAGATTTGTTTTTGATGTAAATAATTTCAGATATAACCTTGAGGTGGGTGATGAAAGAAACCATGGTATTTTTGTGGTAGGTGAATGAGCAGGTGTTAGATCTCCTCCTCATTATTTTGTTTTGTGTCCTCGGTGTTATAACAGGTATAGCAACAGGAATTCTACCAGGTTTGCATGTAAACAATGTAGCTCTTATCTTCTTGTCTTTATCAGGAACAATAGTTGCTTCCCTAGGTTTCCTTTTCAACTATGGTATAACTGAGCAGTTCATATTGATTTTAATCTGTGTTTACATCACAGCTACGTCTCTGTCACATACATTCCATGACACAATACCAAGTACTTTCCTAGGTGCACCAGAGGAGGACACAGCATTATCGGTTCTACCAGCACACTCTCTTCTATTAGAAGGTAAAGGCTACGAGGCAGTAGCTCTTTCAGCGCTAGGAAGCTATGGCGCTGTTCTATTTTGTTTCCTAGTTCTATACCCTGTTCGCTTCTTAGTAGGCAGCCCGGTATATTTGTATTCTGTGTTAAGAGAAATAATGGTTTGGGTTCTTATTGCAATATCTATTTTGCTTATAGCAACAGAAAAAGGTAGAATCGAACTTTTTGGGGTAAATCATGGAAAAATACCATATGTTTTTGGGATGTTATTTGCATTTATGATATTTATCATCTCAGGCATTTTTGGTCTGGTTATATTTGACTGCCCAGTTGACTCACCAATAGGTTTGTCATCCTCTGTTCTTTTCCCAGCCCTTGCAGGGCTCTTTGGGTTACCAACGTTACTAACATCTATTATGACAAAACCAAAAATACCCCCGCAAATAATAGAAAAAATCGAACTTGACAAGAAAGCAAAAAAATCATCTATTATCTCTGTTGCTACAGGTAGTTTAGCAGGCATACTAGTCTCACTGATCCCAGGTATAAGCTCCTCAACAGGCACAATACTGGCTATGACTGCTAGGGGTGAATCAGATA
Source organism: Candidatus Thermoplasmatota archaeon (assembly GCA_029907305.1). NCBI lineage: Archaea > Methanobacteriati > Thermoplasmatota > Thermoplasmatota archaeon. The sequence goes on along the minus strand of JARYMC010000012.1, from coordinate 1,656 downwards.
GAAAACAAATCATAATTACGTTATCATCAGTGAACACAGCATGCGGTTTTTTTGTGATCGTAGCATTATTCGTAATACTACGGGCTAGAAGCGGTGCAACAATAGCTGTAGGTGAACTAATTGCTTTAGAGGAATGGTCATCCATAATGATGCCAACAAACCTAATCTACCTATTAATGGCAATAATACTATCAGGTGTACTATCATATTTTTTAACACTAAAAATAGGCAAGATATTTGCAAAACATTTCGCAAACGTACCATATGCGTTGTTGATAAAAATCACAATAGCATTTGTTATAATACTCACGTATCTTTTCACAGGAGTTATAGGTATACTTATATTGCTAGTAGCAACATTCATAGGTTTATTACCAGTACAATGGGATGTACGTAGAAGCCACTGCATGGGAATACTATTGATCCCGATTATTCTGTATTTTCTGTAAAAACCATGTTTTCAATCTCATCAAAACAATCCTCAAAATCAACACCGTATTCTTTTGCAACTAATAAAGCTGCAACACCATCTGAAATGTTTTTTTCTTCTGAGATTTTACTAATTCTTTCAGAAACCTCAGTATCATTAAAACCAGTTTTCTCAGATATCCTCGCTATTATTGTTTTCATAGCATCCAGCTTAACCTCTTTTTCTAAAACAGTTTGTTTTGCTGGGCTGAAACCAACAGGCACTACAACTTTTTTATAATCAAAACATGGCGTTAACTTGTTACCTTTTTTTTCTAAAAGCCTCTGCTGCAATGCTATGTTCACAAAAGCCTTTGCTTGATTTGGCGTGAACCATTTTAGATCCATAGACAAAGGAAGATAAATCTCGGCAGCAGATAATTCCTCTTTACCACTGCGTTTAAAAAGAAAAGACAATATTATTTGCATCTCTAAATCAGCCATCAACATTCACCTGTTTTCCTTGGTACAATAGAATACCAGTTACGCCAATGTTTTCCCAATATTTGGTGTTTCCTCTTTCATCATCAAAAACATATACACTGAGTCTTTTACAAAGATTCTTCAATAACTCACAAAGCTTAAAATCCTTCTCAAACTGTTTCCTGTTGTTACATATAACTAAACCATCTATGTAAGATGGCATATAAAGAACAGGTTTCTCCTCCTTCTGTAGATCAACATAACTATAAATCAAACAATCGGTAAAATTTTTAACATCAGGTAAATCATTTGATGCAAACAAATTTTTTCTGATTACTACATTTGATGCTCCACCTATAACAATGTCAACAACATCATCAAGTATCCGAGGACCAGCGTCCACCCATATAGAATAATGCTCTGACAAAACCTGATATATCGAAAACTCAGGTTTATTTTCCTCTATCCCATCATAATCCCAAATATAAATTTCTTCATCTGCTTTAATTTCTTCAAAAATCTGACTTATTAATACAATTTTTTCATCCTGTTTTACCCACATCTTTTTGTTTTTAATAAATACTACTGGGATAATTTTCATAAAACTAGCAAATAACAATGCTACTAAAAACTTTTAGATAAATACAAAAAAATGAGAAGAAAAAAAAAAAAACAGTTTTTTTTATTTCAATCATAAGCGTTTTTCTACTTCTGCGATTTTTAACCTGGTTTTGATAACTGTATCAGGATTTAAAGAAATACTAT
>JARYMC010000011.1 GCA_029907305.1 Candidatus Thermoplasmatota archaeon | reverse complement strand
TGAAAAAAAGAACACTTTTTATGAGTGCAGGTTTCACTGATCATATTTGGACAATTAATGAGGTGATGAACTATAAATTTTAATCATTTTATGACACTAGGCATTTTTAAATAAATAATTGATTTTTTATTCTGGAAGGAGAAAGAGATGGAATCGTATCGTATAATGAAAGATAAATTCTTCATAATTAGTCTCTGTATCATCTGGCTGGTAGCATTGTTACTTTGTATGCTCTTAATCAAATAATTATAAAATTAAGAAAACTGGGATGTGACAGGATAACGTAGATAGCAGATAAATCTAAGGTTAGTTTCCATTTTTTTGAGATAAATAATGGTTTTTATATTTTTCTTTTCACAAAATCAATTAGTTGTTTGTCTGTGAATGGTTTCTGTAAAAAATCGTTTATGTCGCTTGTATCTTTTTTTGTTCCTGGTTTCATTGAAAAAAGAGCCCGTTTTTTGGTACCAGGCATTGTTGTGTTTATGAGTATTAAACCAAAGTTTACTTCTTTTTCGTTGTCCATAATTTCTAGTGCTTCACGGCTGTTGGTAGCTGTTACAACTTCAAAGTCGTCTTTTTCCAGTGATGATTTAACTAGTTTTAGGATTTCTGGTTCATCATCTATAACCATTATTGTTTTCATATAGCACCCTATGTTCAATATATACTACAAAGACTTAAAAGTTTCCTATTATTTTTTTCACATTTTATCTTGATGATATATATTTTGATATTTCTTCTAAGTTTGGATGGATGGGGGTTGGTGATGAGATATAGTATTCAGCTGTGGAGTTCGCAAAAAATAGTCTTTCGTCATCCTCAAATCCTAGTAGTTCTGAGAATATGTCTCCTGCGTTCCATGAGTCTCCTGCACCTGCTGCCCTTTTTATCTTAAGTTTTGGTTGGGTTGGTACAACAGTTGTTTTTTTATTTATCGTACAAGAGAAAAGGGAGGTATGTAGATCTATTCTCGCGTTGATCTTGCTTTTAAGATGATTAGCAGATTTTATTAATTCGTCTTTTGAATTTGTCTGTGTATTTGTGTAGTGTTTAAGCTCGTTTTCGTTTAATGATAATATATCCAGATTTTTATCAGTTAAAACGGTTTTTATCAGAGCAGGTATATCATTTTTTCTAGGTGATGGATCTCCTGTGTCAAAGAATGTTTTCACTTTTTTTTGTCTTGCGAATCTAAAAGCTTCTTTTGCTAGTTCTGTTCCTTTTTTGTTTAGATTCCAGTTTAAAACACATAATATTTCTGAGTTGGATATTAGTTCTAGGTCTTTTTCATCTAGTGTTTCAAATGTGAACTCTGCTACTGAGCCAGGGTCTCCTATCATTATGTTTGTGTGTTTTTCTCCGAATTCTAACACTGTTGTTATAGCTAATTCACCGTTTGTTTTTACCCTTGATAAATCGACGTTGTTTCTCCCTAGAAAGTATTGTAGTAGTTTTAGGCCGAATTCATTGGTTTTACATATAAGATGAGGTTTTATTCCGAGTCTTGCTAGTGCGAGGGCTGTGTTTGCTGCGTTTCCACCTTGGTGTATTTTTTGTTTTACCCCTGGTAAATTCCCTCCTCCTTGTTGATATATGTTTTTAATTCTTGTGAATGTGTTCTCAAATTCATCCAAGTATAGGAAGTGGTCGACAAAGAAATCTGGGAGTAGCACGACGTGTATATCCTGTAGTTTATGTTTATCTATTTGTTTTAGTTTTTCCAGCAGCCTCTTTTTAGTTTCTTCGTTCAACATAATCATCAAGGATATAAAACTGTAATGTTTTATCTTGTATATTTTAGTTTATGATTTTTGTTTTTTTCTTAAAAAGGAGGTAGAAGAGGGGGCTAAGATACAAGAAGAGGTGAATTTTAAAAAAATGTTTTGGCCCCCTCCACGCCTTTTCTCACTTCAATCTAACAATATCCAGTCCAAAGATTTTTTGTTGTTTTTGAATGCTTGTAGGTCTTCGTAGTCACCTATGAAAACATATCCATCGTCGGTTTTTTCAATCAAACCTTTTCGCAGGGCGATGTCAAAGAGTTGGTCGTTTATTTTTATGCTTTTTTCTCTTTTTGGTTTTTTGTTAGTTTTTGTTTGCCTCTTCTCCATAAAATACTCTTGGTCCAAATCAGACAAGATGTTTATTCTATGCATCTTTTCTTCCTCTCCTCATCATTGACATTATATAACATGACATGATTTGTCAATCTTTGTATATAAATCTATCCGACAAAAACGTCAAAAATGTAAAATACTATATTTGGCAAAATGGCTGTTTCTAATGATTTATCTGTATTAACTAGAAAATAGCTATCTGCCCATACACCTACCCATATATTTGCACTAAAAATTTATATACAGGGATATTATTTTTAACTACGACATAAAATTAAAAAGAGGAGAGAGAAATGGAAGAACTCTTAAAAAAATTAGGAAGCTGGTTATTCCTCGTGGGAATAGTGATTGCAATAGTAGTTGGTTTGTTGATCGGCGGAAATTGGTATACAGACACTAATAACTATGCAGCGTTGGTACTAGCACTTCTAGGATTCTTAGTCGGTGTGCTATCGTTCTTTGCAGTAGGAACAATTACAAAAGATGAAGTACCAACATTTCTAATAGCAGCATTAATGTTAGTAGGAATAGGCACCGCATCAACTTTGCTGACCAATATTGCAATCATAGGAAACTTCTTAAAATGGATTTCAGCCATGATAGCTGCTTTTATAATCCCAGCTGCAATCCTATTAGCTATAAGAGCTATTTGGGACATAGGTAAAAGCGCAGAACCAGCTAGAAAGTAAAAATAGCAAATTAAAAATCAAAAACTCTTTTTTTCTAATTTTTCCTTTATTTTTAATTACATTAAAAAGTAAAATCTTTTTCTGTAATCTATCTTAATCCACTGTTCCATATATGTAAAAACCATCTGTAGAAGTTTATAATAGTCATGACCATCACTCCAGCGGCAAAGCCTAGTAGGATCATGACTATTGCTGGCATTTACTTTTCCCCCACCTCGTCTAAAAGAATGGTTGTGTTATGGGTTATGTTTTTAGGCGTGTTTATTCACCTCTTGCTAAAGAGTGATATTGTTAAACAATATCATGTTAATATTTGTCTTTACTAGTATATAAAAGCTTCTAGGTAAAACGTCAATAAAGAAAAATAAACCACAGTTTAAACTATATCAAAAGGTGATACAGCATTAGACTACATTTACATCTTATACAAGACAAGACCAGACAACATCTTAGGTAGGAAATAAGTGGATTTCTGTGGCATATGCTCCCCAGCCTCAGCTATAGCCTTGAGCTCCTCAATCTTTGTCGCATTAATTAGAAACGATACATCAAATCTACCCTCATCAACAAACTTTACAGCCTCGCCATCAACCCTCGTGTATTTTACATGATCCTCGATATTCTTGTCATTAATACCAAGACCTTGCTCGAGAATAAGTTTATGGAGAATAGAAACATCCAAGGTCCTCCAGGTTTTTGAATGATCACTAGCCAAAACATCCATAATCTTTTCATCTTTTAAAGTTAAAACATAGTACTTTTTCTTATGATACAGAGCAAATTTATGCCCAGTTTTTGTTTCAATATCCTTCATTATCTGTTTACCGATGAGACCAGCATCATCGCCTTTTACTGTTTTTTCTTCTATATCAAAGTGTTTTCTCATTTTCTCAAGGAATTCACCTATTCTAAAATTAGGCATTTTAACAAGCCTATGGGTTGGTAGGATAGAAAGCCCAGGATCAAATATGTTTGCTATTATCACCATTATATAGTTAAAAGGTGCATCAGGATCGGTAACACCTGTTTTTTCTTTTTTCTCCTGAGCAAAATTAATTGATGTCTGATACCGATGATGTCCATCAGCAATGTACAGTTCCTTGTTTTTCAGTTCCTTGACTATCTCATTGATTACTTTTTCGTCATTTAACTCCCATAATGTATGTGTGAAACCATCATAGCCCTTAACTTTTATAATAGGTTTATCGATGGCTTTGTCAATGTTTTTTCTAATTTTATCTTCTTTATCTATGTAGAGTAACTCTATTGGTTCAAGGTTTGCTTCACATGCACGCATCAGGTTTAAACGGTCTGCCTTTGGTTTAGCCAATGTTTTTTCATGGGCCTTCACAGTTTTGTATTCTGGGTCAATTTTTAGTAAAACAAAAAAACCGTTCATGGTTTTTTTCTGGTTTTTTAGTTTGTAATCGATTTTATATGGGTAGAACGCTGTTTTTTCTGATTGTTTGAATATGCCTTGTTTCTGCCATTCATCAAAAAGTTTCTTTGCCCTTGTGTATCTGTTGTTTTCATCATTGTCATCTGGAAATTGTTTACCTAGGATAAGCCTAACAAAGTTGTTGGGATGGCTGTCGTATAACTTATTCTGCATTTCCTCAGATATAATGTCATATGGTGGTGACATTACTTTATCAAGGTTTTTTATCTTCTCACTATTGTATGTGATCCCTTTAAATGGTGATACATCTACCATGTAATTGTTGCCTCCAAGATTTTACGGTGTATGTCTATGCTAATTAAAAAATTTGCTAAAATACTTATAAGGTTAGTTAAATATGTCATTTAGAGGCAGTGGTGTAATATAATGAAATACAGGGATGTTATAACATTTTTTGTTGCCTTAATCTTTGTTTTGTCAATACCATATGGTGTGGGTGTTGTAAACATACCGTTTTTGTTTATTATACCCTTGATTATCTTGATTGTTGTTATCTATAAGTTGTGGTTGTAGTTCTTTTTTATACGAATGTTTAAAAGTTATTTTTTATTAGCCTTCATCAGATGACCAAAGGTTTAGAAGATAAAGAGATCATCGGGCTTGCTGATAAAATACTTTCAAGATACAGTCTATGTGATCATTGCCTTGGTAGGGTTTTTGCTAAAATTGGGTATGGTAAAACAAATAGAGAACGCGGGGAAGATATAAGAAAGTTATTGAAGCATCATGGTGAAACCAGCGTAGAGGAATGTTGGCTTTGTTCTGGTTTGATGAATGAGATACCTCATTTTGCTGATCTGATACATGATTCTTTAAAAGGTTATGAGTTTGAGACTTTTCTTGTTGGTTCTAAGATAGATGAGGAGATTGTTGGTAGGGAGCAGGAGTTGTATAGTTTTGCTGGGTCTGCTTTTTCTGAGCCTATTAAGATGGAGGTTAACCGTGAGGTTGGTAAGATATTGGAGAGTAGGCTTGGTAAAACTGTGGATTTTGAGAGGCCTACTATAATGGCTGTTGTTGATACTGTTTTTGATGTTGTAACTCTGCAGGTTAGCTCTCTTTATGTTTATGGGCGTTACAAGAAATATAGGCGTGATACGCCTCAGACTAGGTGGTTATGTAGGGTTTGTAGGGGTAAGGGTTGTAGAAGATGTGGTTACACTGGTAAGATGTATGAGAAAAGTATTGAGGAGGCTATAGCGAAACCTTTTTTGGAGAAAACAGGTGGAACCGGTGAGTCTTTTCATGGTGCTGGTAGGGAGGATATTGATGTTAGGATGCTTGGTAACGGTCGTCCTTTTGTTTTGGAGATAATTAACCCAATGATTAGGGATATAGATTTGTTTTCTATTGAAAAACAGATTAATGTTTCTAACAGGGGCGAGGTTGAGGTTAGTGGTTTGCGTTTTTCTGATGGTGATGAGGTTGCTAGAATAAAGAATGGAGAGTTTAGAAAGGTTTATCGTGTTGTTTTCAAAAGTGAACAACCTTTAAATACAGAAAACCTTAAAAAGGCAGTTGGGTCATTACAGGGTGCAACTATTAGGCAGTTTACGCCGTTGCGAGTAGCTCATAGGCGAGCTAACACGGTTAGAGAAAAATATGTGTATAGCTGCAGTGTTGAATCGGTAGATGATACTATAGCTACTTTGATGGTGGAAGCAGAGTCAGGGACTTACATAAAGGAACTGATATCTGGTGATGATGGAAGAACTAGGCCTAGTATAAGCGAGATGATAGGTGTTCCCTGTAAAGTGTTGGAGTTAGATGTGATAGAGATCAAGGGGGAATAAGCTGAGATGGTTAAGAGGTCAAAAGGTAGAAGAAGTAAAAGTAGGCAGATATTGAGGAAGAAACCTAGGTATAGAGGTCTTACGTCTATTACAAGGGCGTTACAGGAGTTTGAAGAAGGAACCCCTGTTAGCGTGGTTATAGATTCCTCTGTTCATAAGGGTATGCCTCATCCTCGTTTCCAGGGTTATACTGGTAAGGTTGAGGGTAAGCAGGGTGATGCTTATCTCGTGGGAATTTATGTTGGTAGTAAACATAAGACTCTTATTGTTAGACCTGAGCATCTGAGGAGAGTGTAACAGTGGGTGATGATAAGCTTATAAGGTATGTTCCTCTTGCTGAAGTTAAGAATATTCTAAAGAAGGTTAGCAAGGATCGTAAAGAGCTTTTGTATGAGCAGAAAAATGCTTTGGAGCATGCTCAGAGGTTTGCTAAGCTTTCTATCAAGAAAACAGAGGATATGATGAAGGAGCTTAGGGAACTGAAATCTCTTGAGGAGTTTCATGTTGTAAAAATTGCTGATCTTTTACCAGATAATGAGGATGATGTTAAGGCTATTTTTGCTAAAGAGAGGATCTCGCTTAGTGAGAGTAATATAAAAAAGATTTTGGAGATTGTAAAAAAATATAATGTTGAAGAATAAAATTTGGGGGTTGTAGACGTGGAGGATTATGTTTATGTTTTAGATTATCTGCCGAAAGGACGAAGCGATGTACCCCCACATAAAAGGTACCCTGTTGTTTATGGTATAGGTGAGAACCAGTTCACTCTTCTTGAGCTTATACCAAAAAAAGACGCGACTTTCAACATAGGCGAACGGGTGTATGTTGGTAAGGACAATGAGAAAAGGAATAAGATAGCAAAAATCAAGGGTAGGGTTAACTATGAGGATTTGACATCTACAGCACATGGTGAGATGCCATATGTTATACTGGATATTGTGAGGAACACAAAAGATCGTTTCCTAAAATTCTACAACGAGTCACCAGCTATTTCCACACGTTTCCATGTTTTAGAGCTGCTCCCGGGTCTTGGTAAAAAAATGATGCATGATATACTTGAGGAGCGTAAGAAAAAACCTTTCACTAGTTTCGAGGAGATGTGTGATCGCATAGATTTCCTGCGTGCCCCTGACAAACTTATTGCGAAACGTATTGAGCTTGAGCTCACAGATCCGACCCGAAAATATCGTCTTTTTACTCGTCCACCTGTTATAAAAGGTAATTATTGATTTACATGGTTAAACGTAAAACAAGTCAGAATTTTTTAGTTGACAGGAATATCGCTGAGTTAGAGGTTAAACACGCTGATATAAACAAGGGGGATGTTGTTCTTGAGATAGGCCCTGGTACAGGTATTTTAACTTCTCTGATCGCTGATAAAGCAAGTAAGGTTATTGCTGTTGAGATAGATAGAGAGTTGGTTGATAGGCTTAGAAGTTTTTTACCAGAAAATGTTATGCTTATAAACGACGATGCCCTCAGGGTTGATTTCAGTAAATTACCGAGGTTTAACAAGATCATCTCAAACCTACCGTTTCATATCTCTTCGCCTATAACATTCAAGTTTCTGGATTATGATTTTGAGTTAGCGGTCTTGATTTATCAGAAGGAGTTTGCTGATCGCATGGTTGCAAAACCTGGTGGCGAAGGTTATTCACGTTTGTCTGTTGGTGTTTATTACAAATCCTTCTGTGATGTTGTTGCTGTTGTCCCAAAAACGTGTTTTTATCCACAACCAAAAGTAGATTCTTCTTTGATCAAGCTGAGACCTAGAAAAACCCCTCCTTTCTCTGTTAAAGATGAAAAACTCTTTTTTGATTTAACTAGAAACCTGTTTAATCATAGGAGGAAAAAAATTAGTACCACGATAGGAAAATTGTATGGTGTGCAATCTGATGATTTGCCTTATTTTGATAGGCGTGTTGAGGAGCTTTCTCCTGAGCAGATCGGTAAGGTATGTGATTTTTTGTTTGATGAGATATACTCTGGGTAGAGTTCTTCTATTATCTGAGATTATTTTTTCACTATGCCATTTTTCCACAATAAGTATATATAGAAGCAGAACTAAAGTATATCTAGTAACATTAATTTGTTCTTTGATGCTGCAAGAAAAACCTTAGGAGAGGTATGTGAGATGGATAAAAAACTCATGGTTGTAGACGATGACCCTGATATACTTATAACTATTAGGAATATTTTTGAGCGTGAGGGTTACGAGGTTTATACTGTTGACAGTGGAAGGGATTGCATAGAAGAACTAGAGAGAGGATTCACAGGCATTATACTCATGGATATCATGATGCCTTTTATGGACGGATGGGACACGATAAGGGAGATAGTCCAAAGAGGCTATGCAAAAAACGTTGTGATATCAATAGTTACTGCAAAGGGTACTAGGGACCACGAGAAAATGAAAGGACTTGAAACATATGTACATGATTACATAGCTAAGCCTTTTGACGTAAAAACATTAGTCAACAATGTTAAAAGCATTGTCTGTTAGTTTCTTTATAAAACCTTTTTTGAAAAAATTTAACTACAGGTTTTTTAATTCAATTTTTTGGTTTAAAAATAAATAATAGTCTGTGGCATTGTTTTAACTGTTTCCAGCCAGATAAACCAGGAAACGGTAGATAAAAAAACATAATTAGAGGATTGGGATATGAAAAGTCTACCGTTCTGGTTGCCAACGAAAAAAAATTTTGTATGGTATTTTTTGTTTATAGGTTTATTTTTGCTTTCTCTTGATTTCTGGGCATGGAACACATCTAAACCTTTGATATTGGGTCTACCATTTTGGGTGTGGTACCTGTTAGTTCTTACTCTTTCTTTATCTCTGATGTTTTATGTTTTTACAAGGTTTTACTGGAGGGAAGAGGATTGATATACTTCCTCGTTTTGGTCATAGTTTATTTTTCTTTACTTATTGTTGTTGGTTTGGTTGCTTATAGAAAAACTAAGAAGACCCCTGAGGATTATTTTATAGCTGGTCGCACTTTTGGTCCTCTGGTTTTGTTTTTTTCCCTAGCTGCTACTAATTTCTCTGCTTTTACTTTTCTTGGTTTTGCTGGTAACGCGTATAAGAGTGGCCTTGGTCAGTATGGTATAATGGGTTTTGGTACAGCCATTATGGCTGTTATGTTTTTTGTTCTCGGTAGAAAAATCTGGAAACAAGGTAGAGAAAAAAGATACATTACGCCTCCTGAGCTTATCGGTGATCGTTTTGATAGCAGGTTTTTGCGTCTTTTGTTTATGGGTGTCATGGTTATTTTTACTGTGCCTTATCTAGCGGTTCAGGCTGTTGGAGCAGGTATTTTGATTCAATATGTATCTGGTAGTATTAGCTGGCAGATTGGTGCTGTTGCAACGATTGTTGTCATCATGTTCTATATTTTGCTTGGTGGTATGCGTGGTTCTGGTTGGGCTGATGTTATCCAGGGGATTATGATGATTACAGCTATGACATTGGCTGTGGTTTTTGTTTCAATAAGTCTTGGTGGTTTTGAGAATGCCAATCTCATTGCGTATGATGCTAATCCTGTTTTGTTTTCTCGTCCTGGTGGCAGCGAGTATTTTACTATGCAGATATGGTTTTCGTTCATGCTTTTGTGGTTTTTTGTTGATCCTATGTTTCCTCAGCTTTTCACGCTTTTTTATACAGCTAAGAATCAGAGGTCTCTTAAGGTTTCTATGATACTGTATCCCATTGTTGTGTCATTTTTGTTTTTGTTCCCTGTGCTTATTGGTGTTTGGGCTCATGGAGCAGGTGTTATTATGCCTGTTGGCCAGGAGGACATGGTGCTTCCTGTGATGGTTCAGACTTATGCTCCATCTGTTGTTTTTGCTTTTGTTATGGTTGGTGCTCTTGCTGCTTTTATTTCAACAGCTGACTCACAATTGCTTTCTTTGTCAACTATGCTTTCTCATGATCTGCTTGGTTTGAAGAAAAGTAGGCGAGAGGTTTTGTATGGCAAGGTTGTGATTGTTTTGTTGTCTTTGTTTGCTGTTTTGTTTGTTATAGGTGGTTATAACCCTAATGAGGGGATTATGGGTACGCTTGTTAAAACAACGTTTTCTGGTCTTGTTGTTCTTTGTCCTACTACTGTTGCTGCTTTATATTGGAAAAAAGCTACAAAATACGGGTGCATAGCTAGCATAGTTGTTGGCGAGGTTTCTATTATTTTATTCCACTATAAGTTTTTACCTGATTTTGGTTTCTTACCAGGGATACTGGCTTTAATTGTAGCTGCGATAGTCCTTGTAATAATTAGTTATCTTTCTTCAATTAAAATAGAGGATGATCTATAGGAGTTTTTACACTAATTTTCTAACTCCATGGGTTCAAATCCCTCCCCCGCACTTTTTTATCTAAGGTTTAGTAACTACAACAAAATAATTATCAGGATATTTTTTAGAGGCAATTTTTATATTTTCAATTTTTTCTATTTTCAACCCCGATTTTTTAATATCATCAATAAACTCTTTTCTACTGTAAAGATGGTAGAAACGAGGTATATCAAGACCATGCTGTCTCCAACAAATGTCGATGTCGCCAAACTCTGATTTACCTATTTGGGTGAACCATTTTTTAAAGAATTGTTTTCTGTATTTATCCTGCCACCTTGACCAAACACTGATCAATGCTTTCCCCCCTTTTTTCATTACCCGCTTTATTTCTTTCAGTGCTTTAACTCTGTTATCTCTACCCTTGATATTATGCAGGGATGCAACAAAAATTACTGCATCTACAGATCCATCTTTTATAGGTATACTTGTGGCATCAGAATACAACAGTACCGTGTTTTTTAGATTGTTTTCTAAAAGTTTTTTTTTAATAATTCCAAGTAATTTACTTGAAATATCCACACCAATGGCATTCTTACATTGTTTTGCACATGGAATGAGATGTCTACCGTTGCCACAACCGATGTCAGCAACAACGTCTGTTTTTTTAAGTGTTTTAATAAAATCTAGGCAGATATCCCATGGTTTATTTCTTGTTTTATCAAAACTCTCAGCTATTGCATCCCATGTTTCTTCAACTGTTTTAATCTTGTTTTCTGACATATTGTTTGTTTTTTTTTACTCCAAATAGATAGCTGGTCTAAGCGGAACAGCGAACCTTGTTTTTTTAGCTGGGTCGTAAACGTTTTTGTCATCAGCATCAAATATTTTTATTTCTGCGTTAAACTCTTTTTTAAAGAAATCTGCTGCTTTTTCTAGGTATGTTTTTTCGTCTATTCTTACTTCAAAACGTTTTCTGTCGTTTTCATTTAGTTTCTTTATATCACCGATCATTTTATTGATGAAATCAGATGCTTCTTTACCATGTTTACGCACCTCTGGGTCGCTCATAGCTGTTTTCATAAAAGACCCCATCTCCAGTTTGTTTTCTTTCTGTAATGCTAGTGCTTTTTCAAAAAGCTGTTTTTTCCACATTGGTGAGACATACATGTAGAGTTTTTTTGGTTTCATCCCTGTGACTTTTATTATCTGGTTTACATCGTCTACTATGTCTGATAGTAGTTTCTCTCCGACTTCATCCTTCTCAGATACGTTTTCTGGTTTGTATTCTGGGTATTTTTCTAGTGAAACAAAACCTTTGCCGAATAAGGTCCATAGTTCTTCTGTTAGATGTGGTGTTACTGGTGTCATTAGTTTTAGCCAGTCTGATAAAACCTCTTTCAGTAGTTTTTTGTTGCTGCCCCCTCTTTTAAGGTACCATTGTATGTTTTTCTGGAACTCAAAAAATATTTCATTAGCAGCAATGCGTAGATCATATGCTTCAAAGGCGTCGATGGTTTTTTTTATCGTCCTCTGCAAAATGCTTTTCATCCAGTTGTCAAGGTTTTCATCTGTTTTGTCTCTCAACTCGTTTATCTGGTTTACTAGTTTGTAGATGTTTATAACCCTGTTTTTGTATTTTGTTACAACCTCCTGGTCCCATTCTATGTCAACAAAAGGTGAACCAACATGTGCGTAATAAAGTCGCATTGCGTCCACACCATAGGTTGTGGCAGCCTCATTTATGTGTTCTGCACCGCCTTTGGATTTGCTTATTTTTTCTTTACCTTTTTGTGTAACCCACCAGTGTACAAAAATACCTTTTGGCCATTTGTTCTCTGGCATTATAGCAACATGGTTCATTAGGAAAACTGGGAAATGAACGGTTTTATGTTCCTTCCCACCTAGGTTTATGTCCACTGGGTACCAGTAATCAAAATCACTTTTGATGGTATCCCAGATCTGTTTTTGTTTCTCTCCTCTACCTAGGAATACGTAGTCAAAAAACTCATTTGTCATATCCTCAGTTTTTATCTTGTTCTCATTAACATACTTGGAAATAATATAATAAGCAGGGTATAGTGTTGAGTCTGATATTGGTTCTATTATCCAGCCTTTTTTAAATGGGAACTCTGTCCCAAGCCATGAGCCACGCCGTATGCAGGCCCGGTCACCAAACCAGTCAAGCACCTTAGGCATCTCCTCCTTGTATTCCTGTGGGTAGATGTTCATGTTCTGCTCATGTTTCTTTGATTTATCTGTGAGCTCTGTGTCGCTGTATTTTATGAACCATTGATCAGGTATCTGTTTTATGAAAACCTTTCCTCCGCATCTGCAAACAACTTCCTCTGAGAACTCTCTCATAACAACAGCTAGGTTCTGTGATATAAGCTCGTTTTTTACCTCATCTTTTATATCAGATATACGTACCCCTGCGTAAACTCCGCAGTTCTCATTCAGGTAACCTGTGTGAAACTCTTTTTTATAAACAATTTCTGTAGCGTTGTTTAGTTTCTCTGTCTCTGTCTGGCTTTTTATTCCTAGTTCGTCGCATACCTGTTTAGCAGGGTTTGTACCAAAGCCTTCTACGTCTATGATTGTTATTGGTTCGATTTTTTCCCCTGATTCCAATAGTGCGATCCAGTCATAGGGTGCATGTGCTGGTACAGACATTACAATACCTGTTGCCACATTTGGGTCAGCAAAAACACCTGCGAGTATTGGTACCTCTCTGTTAACAAGTGGTATCTTGCAGGTTTTTCCAACCAGGTTTTTACTAGGTATTTTTTCGTTTAATAACTCAACTTTTTCAAGCTGGTGTTCAAGTTTTTGTATGCATTCCTTTGAGCATATCCATGTTTCGTCGTTGACTTTTGCTTTTTGGTATTCAACGTTTGGGTTAACCCACATGTTTGTTACGCCAAAAATAGTCTCAGGTCTTAGTGTAGCAGCTGGTAGTATAGTCCCGTCTTTCATCTGGAATTTAATGGTTGTAAACTCTAGTATCTCAGCTGATCCACCCTTTGATATGTCTGTTTCTGATTTGTCTACTGCTACTGGTCCGCAGTTTTGGCAGAAGGGTGCATAGTGTGGTTTTTGGATTAGTAGGTTTTTTTCTTTTAATTTATGAAACTGCCATTGTATGAACCTTTTGTATCCTGGTGATATGGTGCTCATGAGCCTAGAATAGTCTATGAGGAAGCCGAATTTTTTCCAATAATCGTCTACATAGACTTTTCCAAAGTATTCTACAACATTTACTGGATCTACTAATTTTTTTATGAAATCGTATTTTAAACCGTTTTCTTTGAGTGATTTTATTGTTGAGGGGTCTTTTCTTTCTACTTTTTTTGCGAAACCTACTGATGGTATGCCTGATGCGTGGAAACCTGCTGGGAAAAGGACATCGTAGCCGGTCATTTTTTTGTATCTAGCTATTATATCACAGTATGTGAAACCTCGCATATGTCCTACGTGGAGGTATCCTGATACTCCGGGGTATGCGAAGTGGATGAAGAACTTTTTTTTGTTTTGTTTTTTTGCTTCGTATATCTTGGATTCGTACCATTTTTTTTGCCATTTTTGTTCTACTGTTGTGTAGTCATAGTTTTTTGTTTCCATATCTTGCCTCTTCTGTTGGGAAATGATAGATATGTTATATAATGGTTTTTCTCTTCAGTTGTTAGAATTGTTGTTTTGCCATAATGTCACGATATATTTATATATTATGAGTGACAAAGTATAACATAAAAGGTGAAGAAAAAATGAGAGATTTGATAGTGGTCTCAGAAATCAAAACCCCAGAAGAATACAAACAAATGAAAGACATCCTAGAAATCTTCATCGTAAGAGACAGAATAAAAGAACTAGCAATCACAAAGTAATCGATCTCTCATTGATTCCCCAGCTTTACAAACAAACCCCCCATCTCTCCTTTTTTTAAAATTTCCCATCAACAAAAATTTTATAATATTGAAAATTATTCATATTTATAAAATTATAAATTGACATTAAAAATAGCTAATTTATTGTGGAGTAGGGGGTAAAAATGAAAAAAACTCCTCTCAGGAGTTTAATTAAAAATGAAAAAGCAGTCTCTGAGGAGTTCACATCATTACCAGCCCTCTCTGTTGTGATGATAGGTTTCACACTATTTTTCATTCTAATAGCCAACGTATATTCCTCGTATGCAATGAGGGTTTCATCTATAGATAAATATCAAACCGCAGATCTTATATCAGCTAAACTAACAAACCTAGATTGTTTTTTTATAAAAGAGGGAGGGCTAGTAGATTTACCTAAATTAAAAACACCTGTTGGTAATGCTATTCTGAACTCTATGCGTGAACAGTACAAGAGATCTGATTTTGATTTTATAATCAGGGTGAGCTGGGGTGCGTACTCCATGGATTTCCCTGAGACTCTTAGCGATAATTTAGGTGATAGAGTTGCTGTTTCTAAAGACGTTGGTATTTATTTAAATGAAGCGCAAACTGTGCCAGGTAAATTAACTGTTATATTGTGGAGTTTGAAATAAAAAGAAACTTGTAATCTATCTAAAAAAAGGTAGGAATAGTATGGGGAGGTTTCTTAGAAACACCCATGGTGTTTCTTCGATGTACGATGCAGTGTTGTTCATAGTAATGGTTTCATTATCAGGTGTTATTCTTTTACCAGCGCTTCAAAGCAACGTAGCGGTTAAAACATCTGTTGACAAGCACCGTGAACATGTTGCTGACCAGGCTCTGAATACGTTTCTTGTCTCACGCGTAGATAAATTCACTTACAAGTTTTGTGGTAATATTATAGATGATGTTGCTGGTAGTATTGGAATTGATAACTCCTCAGATGGTTTGTATGGTTTGATAACAAACTGGATTCTAGCACGTGAGCAGATACATAAAAACTATGCAAACCTGATAACAGAGGATCTAGGATGCCAGCTTAGACTACCCTTCATGGTTTTTGGGACCAATCGTTTCAACATTTTCACTGGTGACCTAGACAGACAGCTAATAAATGATACAAAAAAATTTTTTTCAGATTACCTAGGTGATAAATATCTTTTTAATTTCACCGCGTGGTGGCATCCAATCAAAGGTGTCCCGCTCGGTGGCGAGATTTATATCGGTGATCATCCACCAAAAAAGGATTGTTATGTTTCACAAACCTCTATTATAATGCCTTATTCACCAGTTGTCTCCGTTGGTAACACATCGATTGTTTTCACAAGACATTGGTTGAAAAAACAGTTATTCACTGGTTTAGGTGAATTCGGCTATGAAAACTCATCAATTCCAGCTATTAAAAACATAAAGAAGATATTAACAGACTATGTAACAAACAATACTTCATCGCCTTATCATGAAATAGGGAATGCTACAAACGCAACATACGAGAATGTTAGCAACCTAGTATATGGTTTTTTGGTTTATGGTATAAGCAACGAAACAGACGATGTAATATTCCCTGGTATAGTCAACATGAGTGTAACATATTTTTTTGACAAGTTAAAAAATGCGACCATAGGTTTTTTAGAGGATGCCATAAAAGATTTCATGGGTGGAGCATTAGGTTCACTTGATGATTTGTTCTTTGGTCTTAATAGTAGCATTGGCAACCCTATTATGCAGGGTATTTACGATGAATTAAACAACTCGATACATGGTTTATTGAGTCTCCCATTTGGTAATCTAAACGAGGCTTTTAATATTCTTGAGTCAGCTATAAAAGATAACGTCACATGTGTGATAAAAGGTTTTATTGATCCTTACTTGTCTGTTTTTGTAGAAAACATTTTTGATTTGATTGACAAAGGTGTTGATTTCGCTGAGATGCTTACAGAGTGGTTGTTTGAACGCATATCAATAGATAGAGCATATGTTGTTCTCACAATCTGGGAGGCAAGAGGATGATATCGCTAAAACATTTTTTAACAGATGATAAGGCGCGTATACCTTTTTCTGTCATTGGTATATTCCTCTTGTTGGGTAGTAGTTTCACCACTTTTTATGTTATAAAACTAGAGCAAGAAAAATCTTTTGAGATAGCTAGTACAATTGATTTCAACGAGGTGGAGAACCTCATTCGTTTCGCTGAGGCTGATATTAACACAGCGATAAACCTAGCTGGTATGAAGGCTTTGAAGGTTTTAGGTGAAACACCAGTGGTTAATGCCTATGCTGATGCTGGTTTCGGTAGTACTGCTGATGAGGTGAACAATAACCGTATAAAAAAGATGATTATGGACTATTTGAATATATATTTGACTTCAACTTATCAGTATGATGTTTTTAATGATGGTAGATACGCGATCAATGTTGTTATACCGGTTGGTGAGGAGTATCCCATTGTTTCTATAGATGATGTTACCCTAAATAGTTTGGAGATGGATATAGTGAGGAGTTTCGCTATTCCTTTTATCGGCCCAAGTGAGAAACTCAAAAATCAACCTGGTTACTATCTGGTTAATATCCCAATAGGTTTTGAGGTTAAAAGGTTACATGATGGGGAGATTGTTGGTTTTAGAACAATTAATGCTTCTTCTATTGTTACTTCTCGTTATCTTTTGTTGAAAACCTTGGTTGATGATTATCATGATACGTTAGATGGTGTTTTTAAGCCTCTTTGGAGTCTTACAACAGCTCTCTCTAACGTTTATTCTCTTATACGTGGTTATAAACATTATAGTTCTGGTCAGCCTTTGAATGTGGTTGATAACAAGCATCTTGCTCTTATTGTGAACGGTGGCATATTACTTGAGCAGGGCCTGGTTTTTAGCAGCGTCGACCCCCTGAGTGTTGTTGAGTTCGCTAAAAAAACTTGGGAGACACTCAAAAAAACATCTGGAGATCAAACACTTGCAGATATCTTTAATGATATGGAGGAGGATGGTTTTAGGTTTGATCCAAATGAGTTTTCATCTGGTACTGCGAACATCGATGCTGGTGATGATGTAAACAATAGCATCAATAATTTTCTGGATGTTAATGTCTCTGATATAGCTGAGCGGATATTATATAATGTAGACAGTGTAACACTGGTTTTTAAAAACCCGGGGACAGGTTTGGTGGTTACTAGGGATGTTGTTTTTGATGATGATTTTGAGGATGTGATAAAAAATATTGTTGATGAGATGGTTAAACAGGGTTTTGTTTGTAATGAGACAATAAAACATCTTGTGGTTAACCAGAGTACAGCCCATAAAATAAATGATGTTGTTTCAGAGGTTTACACGGCTGGTATGCATACTGATGTAAAAAGGGTGTTTGATGTGGTTTTAGGGCAGCATGTTGGTTACCCTGATGATGAGGGTTTTGGTAGCTGGGAGCTTAGTTTTGGACCGGTTTTACTTAACCTATTATCTAAGCCTGATAAGGGTTTTGTCAATGTTGGTTGTACCCTTTATGGTGAGGTATATGATGTGAGATGGGTTAGATGGCACATGTGGAGTGAGACCCATGAGGAAACAGATGGTAACAGTACATGGAATGTTACAACATATTTCACCACAGAGGATTACAAGAATGAGACTGTTACTGTTCGTGTGTTGTTAGATTCTTATTCCAAGGTTGCTGATGAAAAAACATGGGTTGGTGTCAAGGATGTTTTTTACTACAACAACTCAGTTGATGACCCTAACCTTGAGGATACAGTTGATGCATATGTTGATATGTATTTAAACCCGAACAGGGAGGATCTTGTGTTACATGGAAACGGTTTGTATTATGGTAGTGTAGTGGATGGTGTTGCTGGCAGCTGGGTTGATGGCGTGGCATGGACAACCATGAATGATGTATTAGCCATGGTTAGGGGGATTAGGCTTGATGAGTCTATAACATCAACCAATTACCCTGACCCATATGATTTTATTGCAAAGGTTAGAGAGGATCTTTTGAAAAAGTTTGATGCCAACATCAGTTTATATTTAAATAAGTCGTCTTATATGAATGGCGGCGTGTATAGTTGCGTGGGTAACAAAGCTGTTTATCTTTTGAGGGAGTGGTATGTTTATAAAACCAGGTATGAGATTGAGCATGTTCTTTCAAGTGTTACAGACTCGTTTGATAAAAAACTTGGGGAGGCATTAGATGATTACGCTCTTGGTTTAAACACTAATGATATCAGACAGGCTTTGAGTGATACAAAGGATGCTCTAAAGAATGGTTTCACAATCCCCTTTGGTTTTGACATGGATGTGGTTAGAACAAGGGAGGGTAAAACTGTTTGGAATGAGACCCTCAGGTGCGCTGTTGACCAATACCCAGATTACCTTGATCCTTTTGAGAAAACCAGTTACGGTGATGAAGAGATTTGGGTTCTTAAACTCCGTAACCGCTGCACCCTAGGCCCAACTGGTCTACCAATTCTGCCTCCAACGCCTGTTACACCATGGGTTGTTACATTGAACATATGGGTTATTGATGTAGAAGGTGAATACGCCCAGTTTAAGGTTATTGACTCAAATGATGAGACTTTTTTTAACCCCATATTGGGGCATGAGCCACAGGTTTATATAAGGGAGTCGCGTGTTATCTCCATTGATGGTGTTCAGGTTGGTGAGAACACTCGCTTGAGTTTTGGTTTCACAACTGTTTCTTTTGGTGTTGTTCCACCATGGGGTATGATGCTTGGTGATCTTGAGGGAGATTGCTGGGATGAGCACACACCAGGGTATGATTAAGATGATGCTCACAAAAAGGTTTGCTGGTATATCTATTGTTTTTTTACTGTTGTTTCCTATTTTTTCAGCTTCAGCTGTGTTTGCTGGTGAATGCAGCTATGGTTCTATGTACGCCTGGTTTCGCAGAGACAATGAGGAATGGCGTAATGCCACTGCTCATCCTTATCTTAAACTAGGTGAGGAGTTTGAGGTTAAGGTTGTTGTTACAGCAAAAACAGGTTTGTCTGTGATATTTTTTAAACTGCGTGAGTTTGGAACCCCTGTTTTTGAGGTTTTAGATGGCCCAACTGTTATGGATGAGCTTCTTGTATGTGGGCGTAGCGTGAAAACAGGTGAAAACTTCACTTATATTTGGAGGGTTCGTGTTAACCCTGATACAAAATGGTTTAACGCGTATAGTCCTCTTGAGGTTTTTGCACAGTTCAACAAAAATGATCATGATTCTTGTACAGTGTATTTTGATGTGCTCACAGCATATGTTTTGGATGAGTTCTGGGAGGGGTATAATGCCACGTGTAATTATAATAACACAAACATAACAAGTGGGAAAAAAGTTACGCCAGGTTTTGAGATTTTATTGTTTCTTGTAGCAGTGTTTTTTATGGTTTTTTTAGTTCGTAGAAGACTTTTTTCAATTTAGGAATTTGTGTACCTCTTCTATTTTTATTGTTTCTTGTTTACCTGTTTTCATGTCTCTTAGTGTTACCGAGTTTTGTTCTAGTTCTTTTGGTCCTACTATTATGGTTTTTTCGGCGTTTATTGAGTTAGCGTATTTTAGTGATTTGCTTATTCCTCTTCTGAGTAGGTCTATGTCTGCTGTTATACCCTGGTTTCTGAGTTTTTGTGTTATCCATAAGGCTTTTTCTATCATGTTTTCGTTTACAGGTATAACGTAGGTTTTTATCGAGGTTTTTGGGAACTGGTATTTTTCTGTTTCTAGTGCTATTATTGTGCGGTCAAAACCTATTGCGAAACCTGCTGTTGGTGTTTCTTTTCCCCCGAATATTTGTACTAGTTCGTATGCACCACCACCTGCTAGTTGTTTTTCTGCTCCTAGTGCTGGTGCGTCTATTTCAAAAACGATGCCTTTGTAGTAGTCAAGTCCTCTGACTATTCCCATTTTTATTTGATAGTCTTTAATTTCGAATACATGTTTTAGTAGTTGTAGTATTTTTTCGAAGAAATCAAACTCTTTTTTTGTTTGTTCATCGTTTGTGTGTTCCTTTATTTTTTTTATGTCATTGGTTTGTAGTATTTCTATGAATTTTTCTGCTTCTTTTTGTGCTACATTGAAATCTTTTAGTATTTGTGATGCTTCTTTGTATTGTGATTTGTCTATTAGTGTTGTTAGTTGTTTTTGTTGTTCTTTTGTTATTTCTAGTTTTTTGAACATGGCTGATAGTATGTTTAGGTTTCCTATGTTTAGTTTTATGTTTTTCAGGCCTGAGTTTTTTAGTAGTGTATATGCTAGTGCTATTAGTTCTGCATATGCTTCTGGTGTGTCTGTTCCTATTATTTCGCATCCTGCTTGTCTGAATTCCCTGTATCTTCCTTTTTGTGGTCTGTCGTATCTGAAGCAGTTGCCGAAGTAAAATAGTTTTAGTGGTTTTGGTTCCATCTGTAGTTGTTCTACGTAGAATCTTATTACTGGTGCTGTTAGTTCTGGTCTTAGTGTTAGGTCTCTGCCGCTTTTGTCTTTGAATGAGTATAGTTCTTCTATTATTTCTTCTCCTGATTTTGCTATGAAAAGCTCTAGGTTTTCGAACATGGGTGTCTGTATTTCTCTGTATCCGAATGTTTGGAATGTTTTTCTCATCGAGTTTTCTAGGTGTATGCGTTTTTGCATTTCTTCTGGTGTGAAGTCTCTTGTTCCTCTTGGTATTTGAAACACGTTTTATTTGTATAAAAAGAGTGTTTAATACTGTTTCTATGAAAAGAGGGGGATGGTTTCATTTTTTTTGTTTGGCTATACTCTCTCATGTTTTTTTCTTGTTTTTTTTTTCAACAGGAGGGCTATATCTTATGAGGTTTGGGTGAGGTTTGTATCATAAATTTTATAAAGTAAGAAAAATAATAATAATGTTATAAAGCTGTTGTGTCGTCGGCAGCAGCTACGAAATAAGGTAAAACCTTCGTAAAGAAACAGGCGAAGGGGGATGATAAAGAAGAATGAGAAAAATAATGGCATTCCTAATAGTAAGCTTGTTCGTCCTTACAGCTTTTGGTATATCAGTTAGCGCTGGTATGAATCAAGGAGCACAGCAACAGCAACAACAGCAGTCTGCAGGTGCAACGCTGATAATAACTTTGTATTACAAAGATGGCGTGACACCAGTTGATAACGGGGTAGTAACTGTTAAAGATAGAGATGGGCCATATTCGAACAGTGGGCGCACAGATTCATCTGGAAAAATTGAGTTTTCTGGAATGATTATCCCTACAGGAGAAACGCACCAGTTCACGGTAATCGCATATAAACCTTGGGTTTTTTATGGCAGAGAATGGGTACTTATTGGTAAGATACTGTATGGTGTTTTCGACAATAGCAAGGTACCGGGTGTAGAAATTACAGGTGAACAAAAAACTGAATTTACCGCAGTACTCCAAGGTGGGCTATTACAACATCCTTTATCGTTACCACAGGAGGAGGCAATAGTTAGGTCTCTGGGTCTATTATAATTGCAATTTCAGGGCCTATAGCTGTTGCATCCATAAATCGATGTTGTTTAAGTAACGCCAAAACCTAAAAACTTTTTTTTATATCCTTTTTTTGTTTTTTGTTGTTATTGTAATGTTGCATGTCTTTTGCGCATTGTTTCTTCTGTTTCATGTTTGCTTTCAAGTAAATCAGCTATGATACCATCCATTAGTATCCATACGCTTGCCTCAAAAAGAGTACCAAGAGGAGCATATCGTTTTCTTTCAACATCGTTACAGGTTGCTGATAGATACAATGTTACGTCAGCGTATTTCGCTATATCTGAATTTTTTTTACCTGTGATTGATACCACTTTTGCTCCTATTTTGTGTGCTATGTCTGCTGTCATAACAGCTGGTATGGTTTCTCCTGAACCAGAGACTATTATCACTAGGTCTCCTTTTTGTACAGGTGCTGTTATTGTTTCTCCTATCACGAATGTTTGAAAACCTAGGTGTACGAGTCTTATAGCAAAGGCTTTTGCAACCAGTCCTGATCTACCAGCACCGTATACGAATATTCTGTTTGATTTTAAAAAAAGTTTTTTTATTTTCTCTATATCACTGGTTGATACACTATTTAGTATATCATTTATTTTTTTTTGGATGTATTTTATTGATTTTGTGAAAACTATTTCTTTTTCTTTGTCTTTTTTTTCTTGCATGTTATTTCCGTTAGATCCTTATAATTTGCTGTTTCTTTACCTGTTCTTTTCATAATCGCTTTTTCTACTTGTAGTTTTATGTACACAGCGTCGTGTTCAAGCAGTGGTGACTCTGATATTAGTGTGGTGTTGTAGTTATTGTCAAGTATAACGTCTATTAGTGGCGCTATGGGCATGTCACCTTTTTTAATTGAAACGTGGTAGTATTCGTTTCCATCCTCGTAGTAAACCCCTGTTATGTGTATAAGGTAATTTTTTAGTCTGAGTGGTTTTAGTTTTTTGAATATTGCTTCGAAGTCTTCTCTTTCTTTTAAGCAGCCGTTTCCCCTCGCGTGTATGTGGCCTAGATCTATTATTGGTACGGTGCCTTTTACGTTTTTGCAGACCTCTATTATTTCATCTAGGCTTCCGAACACTTTTTGTTTACCCATTGTTTCTACGCCTAGTTTTGTTTTTATTTTTTCTTTTTTGAATATTTTCTGTAGTTTTTTTGTGTTTTTTATGATTTTTTTAAGTGTTTTTTTCTCGTCGTCTTTACCATAGTACCCTGGGTGTATTATAACTGTTTTTGCTCCCATCTTGTCAGCTATTTTTGCTGATGAAACTATTTTTTCTATGCTTAAGTCTAGCTCGTCTTCACCAGCTAGGTTGATGTAGTATGGTGCATGTACGTGTACCTCTATGTCGTTTTCTTTTGAGTAGTCTCTTATAAAATATGCTTCTTCGTCTTCCATCACATATAACCCGCGGACGAACTGTATCTCCATCGCGTCTAGGTCTAGTTGTTTCTTTATGTATATTATTCCGTCTTTGTTTGTTCGCCCTTTACAGGAAAGAGGTATGCCTGCTGGCCCTATTTTTATCATAAATTTTTTATCATCCCCTTTTATGTCTCAAACCATTAATCCATCTAATTTTAGTTCCCTATTATTTGTAATGAACCTTTTTATAAGCTTTTTGTTTTTTTTCAGTACTTCGGAAAGTAGAAATTTATACTATTTTTTACTCTGCAACAACTCAACCTCATAAGACCAACAAACATGATCCCTTTATTTCACAGAGGAAAAAAAAAACTCTGTTTTTATACCACAACCAACACCTTTAATCAGAGTAAAAAAATACATATCTTCCTCTAAACAACAAAAGGGTGTTTTATTGTATGATCACTGTTCAAAAAAAAAACCATGTGTTATACTAGTGCTTCTCTATAAATGATCTTACAGAAAATATACTTCAACATATCCACCCT